>JAJDDR010000404.1 GCA_029260255.1 Phycisphaerae bacterium | reverse complement strand
GCTGGTCGATTCGCTCAGCCGCGGCATGCAGCAGCGGTTGAGCATCGCCCGCGTGCTGCTTCACGACCCGCGTGTTCTTTTGCTGGACGAGCCTGCCAGCGGATTGGACCCGCGGGCGCGCATCGAGATTCGCGAGTTGCTCAAGGAATTGCGCAACATGGGCAAGACGATCATCATCAGCTCGCACATTCTGCACGAGTTGGCCGAGTTGTGTACGACCATCGGCATCATCGAGCATGGACAAATGCTCTTCCACGGTCCGATCGAGGACATCGTCAAGCGGGCCCGCCTGGCGACGCGCGTGCATATCCGTGTCACTGAGCAGCAGGACCTTGCGGCGCTGATGCTGCAAAGAATCAAGGGCGTTCGCGGGTTGGAGGAGCAGAACGGCGCGATCATCGTCGAGCTCGACGATCAGACGCACGACTTCTCGCACATTGCGTCGGCGTTGGTGCAGAACAACTTCAAGATACGGGAGATCAAGGAGGAGGAGGTGAATCTGGAAACGGCGTTTATGCGATTGACCAAGGGGTTGGTGCAGTAGCATGAACGACGTTCTCACGAGCGGGTGCCCCATTCTTCGCGCAGCGAAGGGTGGGGGACGGATGAAC
This sequence comes from Phycisphaerae bacterium, assembly GCA_029260255.1. GTDB lineage: Bacteria > Planctomycetota > Phycisphaerae > UBA1845 > UBA1845 > OFTM285. Next base: position 12,834 of record JAJDDR010000404.1, on the reverse strand, counting down.
GGAATACGGTTGTTCGCTATAGGGTGAGAAGAATGCACGACGACTACAACGCCTCAGTCCCGAATGACGGGAGCGACGTTGGTGAACTTATTAGTCAGTTCGTCGAAGAACGCGTCGACGCTCCACAGGTAACAGAGGGCGAGTTATGGATCGAGGCAGTAGCAGCCGGTCTCTTCACCGTGGGCTTTCATGTTGCGATGCGTCACTCCGATGTTGGCAATGGGGCCGCCGCGTCCGGGAAGCGCATCGATGACATGATTGGATCGATGACCGCCTGCGCGTCTGCATGGGCCAGCGCGCGGGTCGTTGAGGGATTATCGAGCGAACGGGGAGGTTCGACGGAGAGCGCTCCAATCTCCTTTGACTACTCACCGCTCCTGCGTGCACGTCTCGTCATGTACTTCAACGAGGCGATAGCGGTCGTTGCAGACAAGGGGTCCTCGCTGGAAACTGCGCGATCGCATTCTTGCTTCGTTGGACTGGAGCAGATCGCAACACAACTCATCACTCGCGGGATACTCGGAACAGCAGAGCAAGCTTGCGATTTCATGCACAACGTCATGGCGGGATGCGACGCAATGACGTGTGAGATTGTAGACGCTTTGGAGAAGACGAGCACCGATATACGGGCGCCGTAGATCTGGGTGCCCCATTCCTCGCGCAGCGAAGGGTGGGGGACGGACCATGACGCAAAGGAGCCATCATTGTGCCGAGCCGGTTACGCCGTCACGACGAACACGGACACACCCATTTCCTGACGATCTCGTGCTACCGTCGCTTACAGTTCTTCCGCCACGATTCGGTCAAGCAGTCGTTCGTGGACGGGATGCGACGAACGCGGGACAAACTGGCGGTTCGCTGGATCGGATTCGTCGTGATGCCGGAGCACGTGCACTTGCTGTTCTTCCCGCAGCCACCTTCGAGCGATACGACAATTCCTGTATCTGCGGTCCTCCAGCACCTCAAGCAGTACGTTGGGCGCTGTGGCAAGGAAGCCCTCCGCGACGTCTGGCGGGCGCACCGCGGACTGGGATCGTGGGCGCTCGATGCGTGGGCTAAGGGAGACGGGGCAAAACCGTTCTGGAAAACGCGCGCGTATGACTTCAACGTTACCACGCAGGAGACGTTGTTGACCAAGCTCGACTATGTGCACAAGAACCCGATTACGCGTGGGCTGGTCGACCGTGCCGAAGATTGGATATGGAGCAGCTATCGGTATTATGGATCGGGGGATGACTCGCTGATTCGAATGGACTGGGACGGGAATTGGCCGATCGTGTGATCCGTCCGTCCCCCACCCTTCGCTGCGCGAAGAATGGGGCACCCATGTTGGTGCGGTAGTATGAACGACGTTCTCACGAGGTTGTGGCTTTGGTTCTGGCGGTTGGTGCCGGCGAACCCGATCCTGCTGCGCGTGGTGCATGGCGGGTCGCGGCGGGTCAGGCACCTGTGGTTGCGCGTGGGCTACCTGGGCATGTTGCTGTTCGTGGTGTTGATCGCGATGGCGGCGGACTTCGGCGGGTCGGCCTCGACGCTTTCCGACCTGGCCAAGAACGCGTCGACGGTATTCATGTGGGCGTCGATCACGCAGCTCGCGTTGATGTGCTTTCTCGCACCGGTGTTCACGGCCGGCGCGATCACGCAGGAGCGCGACGCCCAGACGTTCAACATCCTCCTGTCGACTCCGCTGTCGAACGCGCAGATCGTTCTGGGCTCGCTGATGAGCCGTTTGTACTTTGTGCTGGTGCTGCTTCTCGCGGGTCTGCCGATCTTTCTGATGACGATGGTGTACGGCGGCGTGACGCTCGCTCAGATTCTGCGGAGTGTGGCGATCGCCGGGTCGACGGCGATTATCACCGGGTCGCTGGCCATCTGCATCAGCATGGTACGTGTAGGAACGCGGCGGACGATCTTCTCGTTCTTCCTGATGATCGCGCTGTATCTGCTCGCGGTGTACGCGCTGGGTCAGTGGGATGGCACGTGGATCGCGGAGGCGCCGGCGAACGTCAACGGGGAGCGTCTCAGTTGGCTGGCCTGCTTTCACCCGTTCCTCGCGCTCGACGTCGCGCTCAATCGGATTCCCGCGCCGGACGTGGCCGCGTTGGGTCGCTTCGGTTCTCTGTCGCAGTTTTGCCTGGCTCATCCGCATCGGGCGTACGTGCTGTTCACGCTCTGTCTGTCGTTCATGCTGACGGTGAGTGCGGCGTTCTTCGTGCGTCGCGCTAAGGAATCGGAGGTGGGGTTCTGGAGCGTGTTCGTCGCCCGCGTCCTGCGCCGTGAAGCCGGTGAGCGGCGCAGGAAGCCGAAGCACGTCTGGCGGAATCCCGTCGCTTGGCGCGAGGCTACCACGCGGGCGTCCGCCGCGACGCGGGGCTTCCTTCAAATCGCTCTGCTCGGCGGGGGCGTTGTCACCGCGATCGTTCTTCTGCTTACGCACATTGACGTCGGCAGCGTCTCCCAGACGCGCGAGTGGCTGGCCGTCGTGGTGATGATCGAACTCGGTCTCATTCTCATCGTCGCGGCCAACACCGCCGCCACCGCGATGACCAAGGAGAAGGAGTCCAAGACGTTGGACCTGCTGCTGGCGACGCCGCTGACGAGCAAGTACCTCGTGTGGGGCAAGCTGCGTGGTCTGATTACGTTTACGATTCCGATGGTGGCTGTGCCGGCGTTGACCGTGGTGTTGTTCGGTCTGCACGGCGCGATCACGGGTGCGAAGGAGCCGGTCGTGGCGATCGAAACGGGGTTCGTGTTGGCGGCGCTTCTGGTGGCGTACGCGGCGGCCGCGTGCATGCTGGGGCTGCACGTGTCGCTGCACAGCAAGAAGACGGTTCAGGCCGTCATGGTGAGCGTGGGCATCGTGGTCGTGTCGTGCCTGATCACGTACTTCGTGTTCGATTCCATCGTGACGTCGGCCGATCAGTTTGGAGCGGCGATCGCGCCGATGACGCCGTTCACCGGGGTGCAGACGCTCATCAATCCGGCGCGCATGTTCGAGTCGGCTCAGAAGCTCACCGAGCGTTTCAGCGGCGTGCGGGCGTGGGCCGCCATCGGCGGCAGCATGGTCCTCGTGGTCTACGCGGCGTCGGTCGGCTGGGCGTACAAGTCGATGGTGCGGAACTTCGACATGACGGTGCGGAAGCAATCCGGGCGGTTTTGACAACCGCGCGTTCAGTCGTAGCCGAGGGCTTCGAGGTCGTCTTCATCGAGTCCGAAGTGGTGTCCGACCTCGTGGAGCACGGTGGTGCGGATTTCGGCGACGATTTCGTCGGGCGAGTCGGCGATCGATTCGATGCTGGCTTGGTAGATGATGATTCGATCGGGCAGCATGGCGGAATCTTCGACGCTGCGTTCCGTGATCGGCGTCCCTTCGTAGAGCCCCATCAACTCGTGCGGGTCGTCGATGCCCAGAGAGCGGCAGGTTGCGGAATCGGGCCGCGGCTCGACCTCGACGACGACGTTGTGTAGAACACGGGACAGCGACTGCGGAAGTTCTCGCAGCGCACGGTCGATCAGCGATCGAAACTCGTTGTTGGTCAGCCGCATCTGGATCATCGCTCATTCAAGGAGCCGGACGTGCCCCGTAGTATAGTCAACACAGCGATCACGTGCTTCGTCATCTGCGGCGTCCTCTCGAGCGCCGGGTGCATGCCGAAGGGGTTTCTCATTATACCCGTCAGCCCCGATCGCAACGTCGTGGAAACGGAACTGATTCACGAGGGCTGGCTGGCGCCGAAGATCGCGGTGATCGATCTCGACGGCATCATCGTCAACGCGGCGAGCAGCGGTCTGGTATGCGACGGCGAGCACCCGGTCAGCATGCTCGTCGAGAAACTGGACGAAGCCGCGGACGATCGCGATGTCAAGGCGGTCATCCTACGGATCAACTCACCGGGCGGCGCGGTGGCGGCCAGCGAGTACATGCACGGCGAGATTGAGCGCTTTCGCGCCGAATCCGGCAAACCGGTGGTGGCCGCGATGATGGACGTGGCGGCCAGCGGCGGGTTCTACGTGGCGTGCGCGTGCGACGAGATCTGGGCTCATCGATCGACGGTCACGGGCAGCATCGGCGTGATCATGCAGCTCTTCGACGTTACGGGAACGATGGCCAAGATCGGCGTGACGCCGACGACGATCAAGAGTTCCGACCTCAAGGGCGGCGGTTCGCCGTTTGAAAAACTGAACGAGCGGGATCGGGCGATCTTTCAGGGCATCATCAACGAGATGTACGAGGAGTTCGTTCAGGTCGTGGCCGACGGGAGGCCGAAGCTTGCGGAGGATCGCGTTCGGGAACTCGCGGACGGTCGTGTCTTCACGGCGCGGCAGGCGCTGGATGCCGGGCTCATCGATCACATCGGGTCGTTCCGGGACGTCATCGAGCGAACCAAGGAACTCGCCGGTGTCCGGCGTGCGAACGTCGTCGCATACGGTCGGCCGCACGCGCACTTGCCCAACTACTACGCGCGATCACCGGTGGAGGCGACCGTCAACATCGTCAACGTCGAGCTACCGCGCTGGCTGCGCGGGGGCGGCGCGAGGTTCATGTATCTTTGGGCGCCGTGACGGGCGAAGCGGACGAGTCAATCTTGATACTTGTCGTGACACGATTTGCAGGTCTTGTTCATCTGTCGGGCCAGCTTCATGGCATCGTCGGCGTTGTGCGATTTCGCCAATTCTGCGAACTGATTCGCCTGCGCCTTGAGCTGCGCGGCCCATGCGCGATAGTCGTCGTGCTTGCGGGAGCCTTTGTGGTAGCCGTTGATGTTCGCCATTTCGGCGAGCGCCTTCGCCTCGTGGGTCAGACGTTTGAACCGTTTCTCCGCGCTCGTGTCGCGAAGCAGCTCGAGCATATTCTCAAAGTGCCTGTCCTGCTCCTTCATGAGTGAGTGGATGTTCATGACCGGCTTGAACGCCGGCCATCGGTTCCCGCTGTCTTTCGTGGGGTCCTCGTCCGCGACGGCGAACCACACGCCACAGGCCAATACCAACACTCCAACCAACAAAGTGCGACGCATCACAACAATCCTCCAGTTATTGAGGGGAGCACCGGGCACTGGACGTCATGCTGAGCGAAACGAAGCATCTTGCCTGGAATACAGCAGGATTCATCGCTGCGCTCGGACTGACGAGACCCAATATGTCCCGTTCCCGTAGTGTGCTGACCTCAGTCAAAGCCGATTCCGATCGTGGACCGGCCGTCCTTCGTACAGGCGTCCCGCAGCATGCCGGGGTACCCCTTCCGCACGTGCGCGCCGGATCCGAGGCCGACGCGCTCTTGAATATCGGCTACCGCCGCTTCGGACGGACCTTCAATCTCGACAAAAGTGCCAAGCAACGGCACTTCGTCCAGTTCCACGCTGCAATCGCCGAGTGTCCATCGCTCTCGCGTCTTGCGGTAGGACATCACGGTCTCGAACCCGAGCCCGGCGAGGAGTGCCAGGGTATCGTCCGCATCGGAGACTTCGACTTCGATTTCCTCACGCCGTTTGATCGCACTATCTTGCAGCGGACCCTTGAACGTCAGGGTTGGCGCCGCTTGCCGCCCTTGGAGCACTGCCACCAAACGTACGCGAAGCCCAGACCCGTGATGACGAAGAAAGCCGTCATGACGATCACAAAGATGGTTGGACTCGATGTATCGGCCGACATAGTCCGCCTCCAGCTCCTTCAACCGTTGCCGCACCACGGCAAGATCGTCTACTCGAATTTTCGCTTCGATCTCTTCCATCGCAAGGTACACGCGGTGCAAAGTTACGCTGCGGTGACCGGGGCGTCAGGTCGCGACGATGTTGACGAGGCGGCCTTTCACTGTGATCACCTTGCGAACGGTCTTGCCGGCAAGGGCGTCTTGTATTTTTTCATCGGCCATTGCAGCCGCCTGGAGCGATTCGTCGTCGCTGTCCGCCGGGACGACGATCCGCGACTTCACCTTTCCGCAGATCTGCACGGCGATCTCGATCTCATCGTCCTTGGCCAGTTTCTCGTCGTAGGCCGGCCAGGGTTCGTGGGCGAGGGACTCGGAATGTCCCAAACGCGCCCACAGTTCCTCGGCGAGGTGAGGCGCGAAGGGCGCGATCAACAACACGAACGTCTCGATCACACGGCGCGGTCTTTCCGACCGGGGAGTCATCTCGTTGACGAACTCGAACATCGCGGCGATGGCCGTGTTGAATTTGAAGGACGTGATATCATTGGTGACGCTGCGGATCGTCTTGTGCAGCAGCCGGTTCACCGCGGCATCCGGCTCGACCTCCACGAGACTCTTCGGCAATTCCCCACTGTCTTCGTCGACGACCAGTCGCCATATCCGTTGGGCCAGTTTGTACAAGCCGGGAACGTCGCGCGTGTTCCACGGCTTTGACGTCTCGATCGGGCCCATGAACATCTCGTACAGGCGGAACGTGTCCGCACCGTACTCGGCGATGACTTCGTCGGGGTTGACGGTGTTCTTGAGGGACTTGGCCATCTTGGCGACGATCTGTGTCGCGGGCTGACCGGTCTCTGTGATGACGTAATGGTCGGCTCCGCGCACTTCGACCTGGTCGTTGCGCAGCACGCGGCCGGACGGATCGCGAAACGCAAACGCCTGGATCATCCCCTGGTTGATCAACTTTCTGAACGGCTCACCGGTGGTGACGTAGCCCAGGTCGAAGAGCACCTTGTGCCAGAAGCGCGCGTAGAGCAGATGCAGGACGGCGTGCTCGGCACCGCCGACGTAGACATCGATCGGCATCCAATATTGCTCGGTGGCGGCGGCGCAGAAGCGGTCGGCGTTCTTGGGATCGAGGTATCGGAGATAGTACCAGCAGGAGCCGGCCCACTGCGGCATGGTGTTCATGTCGCGGGCCATGGACACGCCGTCGCGCTCGACGCTCATCCACTCCGCGACGCGACCGAGCGGAGGTCGTGGGAGCGTCTCGGCGTCGTCGGCCACCACTTCCGGCTTGAAGTCCTTCATCTCCGGCAGGGTCACCGGCAGATCGGAATCGTCGACCGTGACGGTAGTGCCGTCGTCTGCGTGCAACACGGGGAACGGTTCGCCCCAGTACTTCTGCCGCGAGAAGATCCAATCGCGAAGCTTGTAATTCACCGCTCCGCGTCCGAGGGCGTTCGTTTCGAGCCACTCGGTGATCTTGCGTTTGGCCACGGCCGTGGGCAGGTCGTTCAGCGTGCAGACCTCGTCGCCGAGCGCGGTCGCACCCGCGGGTGACTGGACGGCGACGCCCTCACCGACGAACGGGGCGTCGAACACGCGCGGGGCGGAGACGAACATTTGCCGGATCGTCTCGGCCGTTAGGCCACCGTCGGGTTCGCGAGTATCGAGAAACTGGCGGGCGCGGGCGATCTGCTCTGTGCGCGCTGCGTTGCCTTCCTTCTCCCAGCGGGTGACGCTCTCGCGGACGGCGTTATCCGCGGCGCCGCGAAGCTCGGTCATGGTTCCCTTGGGGGTTCGAGCGATCTGCTGGGCCCACTCGGTCGTCGGCTCGACCACGGCGATGATGTCGAGATCGAACGTCTTGGCGAACTCGAAGTCGCGAGTGTCACCACCTGGCACGGCCATGATCGCGCCGGTTCCGTAACCCATCAGCACGTAGTCCGCGACCCAGATCGGGATGCTTGCGCCATCCACGGGATTGACGGCAAACGCGCCCGTACACACGCCGGTCTTCGTCTTGTTGTCGGCCGTGCGGTCGAGGTCCGACTTGTGGCGCGCGGTGGTCACGTATTCGTCCACCGCGGAGCGCCGCTCGCCGGTCGTGATCTTCTCGACCAGTGGATGCTCGGGCGCGAGCACCAGATACGTCGCGCCGAAGAGCGTGTCGGGCCTAGTGGTGTAGACGCGGATGACGTTCTTGGCGGGCAGATGGCCGAATCCGTTGCCTCGCGATGCGCGCCACGTGTCGAAATCGCCGACGGTCGGCGCGTCGGGACCGCCGGAGACGATCGGGAAATCGACCTCCGCGCCGGTGCTGCGACCGACCCAGTTTCGCTGCATCAGCTTGATCGCGTCGGGCCACTCCAGCTCGTCGAGGTCGCTGAGAAGCCGATCGCCGTAGCGCGTGATGCGCAACATCCACTGCCTGAGCGGGCGGCGATAGACGGGATGGTCGCCACGATCGCTGCGCCCTTCGTTGGTCACCTCCTCGTTGGCAAGCACCGTTCCCAGCGCGGGGCACCAGTTGACCGGCACTTCGTCGATGTACGCCAAACGCTCGCTGTCCAGGACCTGCCGTTTCTCCTGATCGCTCAGCGACGACCATGCGCGACGCTCGGTCGCGTCGCCATCGTAGGCCACCGTCAGTGCGTCGGTCGCGTGCAGCGAGCCGTCTTCGAGACCGGCGATGAGTTTCGACACGGGTCGAGCCGCGTCGGCACGCCGGTCGTACCAACTGTTGAACAGTTGCACGAAGATCCACTGGGTGAACTTGTAGTAATCGGGATCGCAGGTGGCCACCTCGCGATCCCAGTCGTAGCTGAAACCGAACATCTTCAACTGGCGGCGCATGTTGTCGATGTTCTTCTTGGTGGTGATGACCGGGTGTACGCCGGTCTCGATGGCGTACTGCTCGGCCGGCAGCCCGAAGGCGTCGAACCCGATGGGGTGCAGCACGTTGAAGCCGTTCATGCGTTTGAATCGCGCGTAGATGTCCGTCGCGCAGTAGCCGACGGGGTGTCCGACGTGCAGCCCGGCCCCGCTGGGGTAGGGGAACATGTCGAGGACGTAGCACTTGGGTTTGGACGCGTCGAAATCCGGATGGCCGGGGTTCGGCGTGCAAAAGGTGCGGTTCTCGGCCCAGTACGACTGCCACTTGGTCTCGATGCGGGCGAAGTCGTAGAGCCCGCGTTTGGTTTGTTCGGTATACGCCATAGCCTGCATGAAGCCTGTTTCTTGACCGTAAAAAAGCGTGCGGAGTGTACCCTTGTGGTGCGTTGCAGGCAACCGGACGGGGCTGATGGGTAACCCATGTCGCGAGAGACGGGGACGGCGTGCGATGGTCGGCGAACTCTCCCTACACCGGCGTCGTGCTGGAAGGCGGGAGCGCGGGAGCGAACCATCGTCGTGCAGGTCGTGGGTGAATGACGAGCGAGTGCGGGCTCCTCCCCGGAAGACCGATTGAACCACAGAGGGCACAGAGTACACAGAGCTGTTTGAGAGGTTCGCTCTGTCTCTGTGTGCTCCGTGTTCTCTGTGGGGAACAACCGGGCGAGCAACCGCTACTTCGCACTTCGGCCGGTTTGGATGACGCCCGGCGTCACCGGGTTGACCTCGATCCGCCCCGCGTCGGAGGCGACCAGGAACGTCTGGTGCTCCAGTGACGCGTCGTGCAGCACATCGATGACGAAGTCGCCCAACGCCTCCGCTGAGACGCGATAGGTGAACGTGGCCAGGTACGCGTTGGCTCGTGTCGCGACGCCGCCGAGTTCCAGGAGGCTGAGCATCTGGCCGGTCGCGACGTTGAACGCGTCGTCGCGATCCGCGACACCGCTGAACACGAAATCACCTCGCGGTTCGATGCTCACCGCAACGAGATCGAGCTGCCCGCTCTGACCGCCGCTGACGCCGAGGTGCAACTGAAAACCCTGCATGTCAGGCATGGGCTCGTTCAGAAAGACCCGCACGCGCGCGGTGTTGGTCGCCACTGAGAGATCGAGTTCCAGGGAGATGGTCGCGTTCCCGACCGGCGGGGGCAGGACGTCCGGGATCGGGTTGGCCGGGCAGGTGCAGCCATTGGTCCCGGCGAAACAGGTGTACGCGTGGTTGGCATCGTGGATGTTGCAGAACCCGTCCGGCGAACACGCGCCGAACGCGCCGCCGATGTCGATATTGAGGGAGTCGCACGAGTTCGTACCTGCAAAGCAGGTGTACGCGTGGTTGGCGTCATGGATGTTGCAGAACCCGTCGGTTGGGCACGCCCCGAACGCGCTACCTGCGTCGGCGAAGATGCGATCGACGGCGTTGCACATCCCACCGGTGAGGCACTCGAACCACTTGCAGTTGTCGTCGGTGATGCCGTTGGTATCCAGGTCGCCGCAGTCGTTCGCCGTGGAACATGCGAGGAAGTATTCGTAGGCCCCCATGTCCACGATGGGCGCGATCCCGTCGCCGGTGTCGCCGGTCGCCGGGTCGTCCAGCTCGCGCGGGGTCTGAACCAGGTCCACGGTCACCCCGAGGGGGATCGAGGCGTCCTGCGCCGCGTCGATGCACGGCGAGCCGGACGCCAGGGAGTAATCGCCCAGTCCGACGAAGGTCGGGTCGAGGTTGATGTTGCCGGTGCCGCCGGTGTGCCCCTGCCAGTCGCTCCACTGCACGTCCGGGTCATGCCCGAACACGTCGGAGTGAATCTGCGACATCTCATTGGTCCCGCCAAAGTCGGTATTGCCCCACAGGACGCTGTTACGCACGATGGGGCTGAGTTCGCCGTGAAAGACCCCGCCGCCGTCGCCGCTGGTGGCCGTGTTGTCCGCGACCGTGCAGTTGGCGAGAATCGGGTCCGGCACGGTGAACGTCTCGGGATAGAAGTAGATCGCCCCGCCGTCGTCCTTGGCCGTGTTGCCGGTGAACAGGCAGTTGTTGAATTCCACGAAGACGCCGCCGGTGATATCCACCCAGACGGCGCCGCCGTGGCCAGTCTTTCCACCGGGCGGCGGCACCGTGTTGTTCACGAACTCGCAGAGCGTCAGCGTTGCGCTGGGGTTGTTCAGATAGGCCGCACCGCCGTTGATCGCGGTGTTGTCCTGAAACCTGCAACCCTCCAGCGTGAGCTCGAAGAAGCCCTGATCGGTCGCGGCGCCGATCGCGCCGCCGTCGAACACGGCCGTGTTCTCAAAGAAGTCGCAATCCGCAATCGTGACGTCGCCCGGCGCTCCCTTAAACCATATAGCGCCGCCCGATCCGTCGGACGAGTTGCTCTGGAACACCGAGCCGGTGATGACCGGAACGCTTGCAACAAGATCGATCGCGCCGCCAACGACCGACGCGTTGTTCTGCTCGAACACGCAATTCGTGATGGTCAAGTCGCTGCCGCTGAGCATGAGTATCGCCCCTCCGAACGGGGACGAGTTGAGCGTGAAGGTGCAGTTTTCGATCGTAGCGAGGGAGTCGATGTTGAGCATTCCACCGCCGTCTCCGGAGGCGTGGTTATCGGTGATTGTGCAGGTACTGAGGGAGGGGTCGCCCCCTTCGCTGAAGATCCCGGCGCCCCTGGCGGCCTGACTGTCGCGGATGGTGCAGTTTTCGATGGCGGGATCTCCGCCGGAGTTATAGACTCCCCCGCCGTTGGCGTCGGCTTGATTATCGATGACAGTGCAGGATTGGAAGACGGGGTCGCCGTTGGTGAAGATCCCGGCGCCGTTGGCGTTCGAGCCGGTGCCGTCCGCAAACCCCTTGGTGATCGTGAACCCGTCGACAATGGCGGAGGAAACGATGCTGGCGGACGCAACAACAACGTGGTAGCTGTTGTCGGTCGCGACGCCCTGCGTTCCAATGTCGCCGCTCATGATCGTCACGTAGGTGGCGATGTTTCGATCGTCGGGGTTGGTCTCGCCGCAGCCGGCATACCCTCCGTAGATTTCCAGGTCGTTGTGAAGGGTGAATGAGACCGTACGGATGGTCGTGGTCGTGGGTTTGTAGGTTTGCTGGGCGACGCGAATCTCATCCGGACCCCCCTGGAGGTTCGCGATAAAGATGGCGAAGCTGAGGTCAGTGTACGCGTTGCACCAGCTCGAGCCGTTGTTCAACCCCGTCGCGTCGCCGTCAACGTAAATGACTGCACCGTCTACAGCGCCCCCCCCCCCATCCAGTCAATACTGCGGCAAGCAAAAAAGATTCCATCCGTTTCATCGTTCCGTCTCCTTGAAAATGACTGGCGGCAACGCGCCGCATAGATGCAGTTGAACGATCAGCGCCGTCCTCGGCGTCTTGAGCACAACACCGTCGGGATCAGAAGCAGAATCGAGCCCGGTTCCGGAATGGTCAGGATCATTCCGAACGCTGTGTGATACTGCCTTGTCGGCGCGGGGTTTGTACTTCCACTGCCTGACATGTTCGACGTAAGACGTAACAGGTCTCCGGGATGTCCCGTGAGCGTTGTCACCACGAGCGACACCTTGGAGGTCAGGTCCAGCAGGATTTCTCCCTGCGTAACGTTCTCCAATACGATATGGGTGTCCCCGGCGAAGTCGATCGTGTCGTCGATGCGCAGCTCATAGGACCAAGCGAGTTCCTCAACAGGCATGACAAACTCGATAACGGAGTGCAACTCGCCCGCGGCTGCGCCGCCGGTGTTGTCGCCGCCCTGAAAGAGGCCAGGGGCGTACGATGCGCTGAAATCAACAACGAATTGCATCGCGTCATCATCGATCGGAATGATGCGCGACGCGCCGGAAGCCCATGCCGTGGCTCCGTGCGCACCGATTTGCGTTCGATCGGCCGCCAGAAACGACATGCGGTCATCGTCCGGTCCGGTGGTCGCGCCTTCGGCGGTGACGGGCGGTCCGCCGTCGAAGACGTTGCCCCAGCCGCTGCCGCTCGCCTCGTGGAACGAAAACCAGATCCCCTCCGCCGCGGCCGGTTCGCACAGCAGCCCCGTCAGAACGAATCCCGTCACGATCGCGAAGTGTCGCATCTCACCGCCTCCCTACGGTGGATCATCTTACCAGATCCCAAGTGTCCATTGCACCCGAATTCCATCAATTGACGGGACTCAACCCTCTCCGGTGTGCGGAACGCTCCGCTACGCGCGGCGGCATCTGTTGCGAGCCGCGGACTTCAGTCCGCGCGGACGTCCGCGCGGGATGAATCCCGCGGCTCGGAATCGGGTGTTCTGCAAGGTG
>JAJDDR010000403.1 GCA_029260255.1 Phycisphaerae bacterium | reverse complement strand
GACCTACCCGATCGTGCGCATCTATGCCCATGTGTTCGATGGTAACCCGGCCTCGGCTCGGGTGCTGGAGAAGGCCGGCTGCGAGCTCGAAGGTCGTCTGCGCAAGAGCGTGTACAAGGACGGCCAACTGCTCGATCAAATGATGTACGGAATTGTTCGATCGTGAGGGCAAAGGCATGCGCGAGATCGTAGACGATGTCAGGAAGTGGGTGCAGCGGGGTGAGGGTGTCGCCCTGGCGACGTTGGTCCACGTACAGCGGTCGGCGCCGCGCTTGCCGGGAGCCCATTGTGCTATCTCCAGCGCCGGTGCGCTGTCCGGCGCGATCAGTGCGGGCTGTGTCGAGAGTGATCTGATCGAATGGTCGCGCGCGGTACTGGCGGATGGCGCGGTACAGTTGGTGTCGTACGATGTCGCCGATGCCGACGCGATGCGGATCGGGCTCACCTGCGGCGGCGCGATCGATGTTCTGGTCGAGAGTCTTGGCGCCCAGGCGAGTGAGTGGGCGAAGATACTCGACGCGATTGCTCGCGGTCATGCGGTCGCCCTGGCGGTGGCGGTTTCGCCCGGCGCGTTGCGCGGGCGCCGGATCTTTCTCGTCGATGAAGTGGCGGTCGGCGAGATCGATACCGCGGTCGACGCCGACGTCGTAGACGCGATGCGGCGACAGGTGGTCGCAGGCGGTAGCGCCAACATCGACATCGAACGCGACGGCGAGCCGCTGCGGGTTTTCGTCGAGGCGATCGCGCCACCGCCGCGGCTGATCGTCGTCGGCGCGACGCAAACGGCGTTGCCGCTCTGTCGTATGGCGCGCGAGCTCGATTTTCACGTTACGGTCATCGACCCGCGCGACGTCTATGCCAGTGCCGAGCGCTTGCGCGATGCGGACGTGGTGCTGCGCGAATGGCCAGATCTTGCGCTGGAATCGTTGGAGCTGGGCGTCGATACGTATGTCGTCACGCTGACGCATGATGAGAAATTCGACTTGCCTACTCTGCGTCACGCGCTGCGGTCGAAATCGCGCTACGTCGGTGCCCTGGGCAGCCGGCGGACCCATGCAGGGCGCCTGGCGGCTTTGCGGGAAGAGGGTTTCTCGGATGAAGAGTTGGCGCGAATCCACTCGCCGATCGGGCTCGATCTCGGCGGACGCGCGCCGGCCGAGATCGCGCTGTCGATTCTTGCGGAGGTGACGGCGGTGCGATTCGGCAAGGGCGGAAGAAGCTGAAGCTCGTCCTCAAGAAAGACTATTCATCCGCGGATGAGGCGGGCATGCAAAGCCGTTTCGGCATGCGATGAATGTCTGGTAATCTCCCTTGACGTGGTTGAGAAGGTTTTGAAACGGAAGGCTCTTTTGGAGGAGTCCGCACGGAGTGACCTTAGCTACTGGCTGAGCCGGCCCGCAGCTGAACGCGTCGAAGCAGTCGACGTCCTTAGGCGACAGCACTGTGGAAGTTCAGATAGACTTCAGAGATCTGCTCGCGTTGCTTCGCAAGCATGAGGTAGAGTTTCTGCTGGTCGGAGCCTACGCTCTGGCGTTTCACGGCGTCCCGCGTTTCACCGGTGACATCGACGTGTATGTTCGGCGAGATCCTGAGAATGCCGACAGGATCATCGCAGCTTTGAGCGAGTTTGGTTTCGGATCACTCGCTCCGGCTTTTCGCCCAGGCTGAGGCGAGGCGAAGGCTCAGCCAGAGGTTTCATTCTTGCGCTGCAAGCATTCATGAAAAGCGTCCCCGACGGGATTTGAACCGCTCTAGAATCTTCGTGCTCGATGAACATTCTGGCGATCCCGGATCGAGGATTCCCGACGGATGTCTCCATCTCGGCGTTGGTGTACAGTCTGCGCCATGTGCGAAGCGGAGCGCTTGCCCATGGAATCGAAGCCGATCTTCGTGTCTGCACTGATTCTAGCGGCCGGTCGTGGGGCGCGGATGGGGCGGACGAAACAGCTGTTGGCGTTCGAGGGGCGGCCGGTTCTGTCGCATGTGATAGCGGCAGCGCTCGGAGCGCGCGTCGACGAGGTCGTCGTCGTTCTCGGTTATGAAGCCGCATCGATCCGCGACGCACTCGGCCCGATCGTCGGCGTACGCTTCGTAGAGAACCCGGACTTCGACAACGGTCAATCGTCGTCGCTCTCGGTCGGACTCGATGCCCTCGACGCGCGATCCCAGGCGGTAGTGGTTCTGCTCGGCGATCAACCGACCATTGCCTCGAGGGACATCGATCGAGTCGTCGGCGAATATTGCGCAAGCGAAGCGGTCGCCGCGCGCGCCGTCTATGAGCATCTTGGGAAGACGGTCAACGGCCATCCCACCGTTATCGGGCGCGCTCTGTGGGACGAGATCCGCGGCGTCGGGGGCGATGTCGGCGCGCGCGACATCCTGTCGCGTCACGGCGCAAGCGTATTGCGCGTTCATTTCGAGAAGCCCGCTCCGGCAGACCTGGATACGCCGATGGACTACAGCTCACTGGTTGGTTGAGGATGTGGCCGCTGTCGATGTACTGCCGACAGCGGTACTCTGCTCTGTCTTTGCTCAGCTTCATTCGGCTTCGAACTTTCAACACGAAGGCACAAAGACACAAAGAAATCATAGGGCCGGTGGAGCAGAAGACCCTTCGTGTCTTTGTGTCTTTGTGATGAGAGTGAAGGGGGTTCGCAGGGCTCCTTCGATCCCGCGATGATCTGAGGATTGCGGGCCAGTTGATCGAGTATCGCGGCATCGCTATGCACGCAGGACCGCTTCGCACGGAACCGAGGAGAACAGTCATGAGGTTCGGATTTCACCTGTTCA
>JAJDDR010000402.1 GCA_029260255.1 Phycisphaerae bacterium | reverse complement strand
CGGCGTCGTTGCAGTGAACGGCTGTACCCGCCTGACAGTCGTTCACCGCGTCGCAGGTCTCGGCGCCGTTGCAGAACAGCCCGTCGTCGCAGGCCGCGTTGTCGGGCGTGTTGTCGCAGGAATTGGTGGTCTCGTTGCACGAGTCCGCGGTGCAGGCGACGGCGTCGGCGCAATTGACGGCCGTGCCGGCCTGGCAGACGCCGAACGTATCGCACGTTTCGGTGCCGGTGCAGAACAGGCCATCATCACACGCGGCATCACTGGTGCAACCGCACGCGGCGCAGGGTCCACCGCAGTCGATGCGCGTCTCGCCCTGGTTCAGGATGCCGTCCGTACAGGTCGCGCCACCGCCGAGATCGGTTGCGACGATCTGCACGTCGTCAATGTTCCAGCCGCAGTACTGCCACGAACTGTCGGTCGTACCCATGGTCCACCGAATGAAGACGGTGGATTGGCCGTCCGCGACGGACGAGATGTCGTACTCGAGCTGGCTCCACGCCGTGTCTCCCACCTCGGCGCCATTGGTCCACAGCGTGGTCCAGGTGCTGCCGTTGTTGCTGACGCGGACGTAGGCGTGATCGTAGGCGGGCTGTTCGACGCCGAGCCATCGCTGGAACCGTACGGATGTGTTGATGAGATTGGTACAGTCGATGGCCGTTGTCGTCAGATGGGTTTCGGACAGGTTGTTGGCGTAATCGCCGCTGAGGTTGTATCCATAAACATTGCTGCCGGTCGCGCCGCTCGTGGGGTCGGGTCCGGCGTGCTGTCCACCGCCGCCGGTCGGGGTGCCCCATGCCCACTGGCCTCCGCCGGTCCAGCCGGGATTCGTATTCATGTTCCATTCGTAAACGACGGTGGGAAGTGCCGCGCATGTGTCACTCACCTCGTCGCAAGCCTGCCCCGGGCAGGGGTCGGAGCCCGCGTTGCAGCTTCCGCTGCCGAGATTGCACGTCTCGGACCCGTTGCAGAACAGGCCGTCGTCGCAGTCGATATCCGCCGTACACGGCGTGATCTGCTGGAGGGTGCTGATAAAATCAACGCGGCCGTAACCGTAGGCCCGGTCGAATCCGGCCGGTCCCATGTCGATCGCGCCGTCGCGGAGGATCTGTCGGACCTGCGCCGGCGTCAGCGAGGGGTCGGCGTCGAGAACCACCGCGGCGAGACCCGCGACCAGCGGCGAGGCCATGCTCGTGCCGCTCATGCTGGTTGTTGACGTACCGCCCGCGGCGTTGCTGGCGGAGAGAATCACCGAACCGGGCGCGGTGACGTCCAGGAAATCGCTCTCGTTGCTGAAGCAGACCACTTGGTCTTGCGCGGGGCTGCTGTCCGAGCACGAGCCCCAGTTGAAATTGGACGTACCGTTCTCGCAGTTGGGATAGGCGGCTTTGTAGGTGGCGCCCACCGCGATCACGTCGACACCGCAGGCGGGCGAGCCCATGGAGTTCGAGTTGTTCTCATTGCCTGACGCGGCTACGACCACGACGCCGTTGGCGACGGCGTTGTTGCAGGCGACGGCCCAGGAGTGCGTGCAGGTACCGGCGTAGTTTCCGGTGCCGATGCTGAGGTTGATGACGTCAGCCCGGCCGCCGGAAGCGGTCTGGTCCGCACAGTGGTCGATGCCTGCGATGATGTCGCTGTCGGTCCCTCCACCGGCGCTGTTGAGGATCTTGACGCCGATGAGGGTCGCGTTGGGCGCCCCACCCTGGAAGGGCTCGACGCCGTCGCAGCCGAGGTTGACCGTGATCCCGGTGCCGCCGACGGCGATTCCCGAGACGTGCGAGCCGTGCCCGTGGTCGTCGTTCGGGTTGGAGTCGTTGTTGGCAAAATCCCAACTCGCCGCCGCGTCGATCCGGCTGGCGTACATTATGTGGTCCATGTCGATGCCGGTATCACCCACACACACGCGAACGCCGGTTCCGTCGGCGCTGAGTCCGGCGGCGGTGATCTGGCTCTGAAGCCCGCGAACGAGCGGCATGGATTCGTCGAGGTTGAGGACATAGAAATGGTACATGTCCTCTTCGACGTGGGTGACGCCCGCCATGCGTTTGATTTTCGCGATGTCCTCGGGCGTGAGGTTTCTGAGATTCAACACGTTCGGGAGAACCGTGTCGTACTCGTAGCGGACGTGACCGCCCCGCCTGGCGGTGAACTGCTTGACGCCGGCGCGCTCGGCGCTTTCCCGCACCAGATCAGGGTTCAGATAGACGAACACGCTCTTGCGCCCTCGCTCGACCCCGGTGAAGACGCCCTCGGGTGCCTGATCGAGGCTCACGGGCGGTGCGTCCTTGAGGTGCCTGAAATCGGTGGACTGATCCGATGCCGCGTCGGGCGCGACGTACTCCATAACGATCGAATCGGCGTTGGGGGCTTCCCCAAACGCACCCGGCAGCGGTACCATCGCCGCGAAAACCGCGACACAGGCGGTCCTTGACCAAACACGAATCCCCGCGACACCGTGATTACCTACGTTCATAACCGTGGCTCCTGGTAGCTGTTGATCCTGTCCTCGGACTGTAGAAAACTGACGTAAGGAACGCCTGGGCAACGATTACGGGCGTTCCGTGAAGCATCGTTCGTGACCACGCCGTGCAACCACACACTGCCTTTCCCGACCACAACGGAACCTGCACGTGCGTGTTCGGACCACGAACACAAACGATGCACGACCCATCGAATCCGCAACGTCACCGCGTCCAGCGACCGGCCAATTGTTGCAGTGGCAGTTAATCTACCGGAATGGAGGTTCCGGAGTCAAGAGGATATGCCGCCCGGCGCCCATGCTGGCGGGGTGGCGACGCGGGAACGCTGGGAGTCAAGTGACACTTTGAAATGGGTTCGTTTCGTCATTTCGCGTTTGGTTTGGGGGGAGAAATGGGGGTTCTCAATAGTGTTCGGCACTCAGATTGCGTTGTGCATAGGAACCCTTGACTGACGGCTCGCCGCCACGAATTCGCGCCACACTTTACTTGCGCTCGCGCCGCCAATCGCGCACAATCGGG
>JAJDDR010000401.1 GCA_029260255.1 Phycisphaerae bacterium | reverse complement strand
CATCGCATGAGGGGTCCGCGTTTTTCGTCGTAGAAGGTGTCGAAGGTCTCAGCGGCGTCCGTGAAGTAGTCGCCGATGCGCTGGTCCGGCTGCTGTGTTGTCTCGGTGGTCACGGCTGTTGTTCGCTCCTGTGCCTGAGATCCGGTGGCGTGGGGTCCCACTACAGTGTCGGACAGGTCACGGATGCAGTTTCGCACGCCGTCGACGGCGCCGGCGGGTTTTTCGGAGTGTTGCCGCCGACCGCCACACACCGATAATCTTAGTCCATGCACGGGCGATTGGACAGAACGGCCCGAGCGAGACGAGGCGTCGTCGCCCGAGGCGGATGCGTCGATGGAAGGAGCGGGCGTGGGCGATAGCGACGCAAGCACGGATTCTCGACCATCCCTCATCTTCAGCGTGGACGTCGAGGACTGGGCTCAGTCGACGCTCGACACCAATCTGCCGATCGGCGAATACTGCGCCGCCAACACACGCCGGCTTGTCGAGATTATCGACACCATCCCCGGAGCGACGGGGACGTTTTTCGTGCTGGGGAAATTCGCGGAGAAACACCCCTCGGTGGTCCGAGAACTGCGCGCAGCGGGTCACGAGGTCGGTTGCCACGGATACGGGCACGTTCAGATCCATCACCTGGATGCGGCACGCCTGGCAGAGGATTTGCGCCGGGCGAAGGGAATCATCGGTGATCTGATCGGTGAACGCGTCCGCGGCTACCGGGCGCCGGTCTTTTCCATCGGTGCCCGCAACCTCTGGGCGCTCGACGTGCTGTCCGCGGAGGGGTTTGAGTACGATTCGAGCATCTTTCCGATCGCCGGGTCACGGTACGGCATCCCGAATTGGCCTGACGAGACGTGCGCCGTGCGTCTGCCGAACGGCGGGTCGATCGTCGAGTTCCCGCTCACCGCGAAGCGCGTTCTGGGACGCAACGTGCCGATCTCCGGTGGCGGTTACGCGCGGCTTTTCCCGGGGTGGCTGCTGAACCGGCTGATTCGCGGCGAAAGCCTGCGCCGCACCACTTGGCCGGTGTTCTACTGCCATCCGTACGAGATCGATCCGGACGAGTTTCGGCGCACGTCGCCCACTCCGCCGTGGGGGTCGACGCGCCTGCCACTCAGGCTGAGGTTGCACCAGGGGCTGGGGCGACGGGGGTTCGCCGGAAAGCTGCGTTTACTTGGCGCGCATTTCCGTTTTCGATCGTTCGCCGAGGCGCTGGCCTCTGACACCGACCTGCACGAAATCCGGGCGCGGGACTTTTCTCAGGCGTAGATCGTGGTCAACGAACGCCTTCGGAACTCGGGCCGGTCACCACGATCACGGCCGGCGCCGTGGACCGAATCTCAATCTCGCCGTTCGACGATGCGATCAGATACGTCTGCTGGTGAACATTCACGTCGACCACGAACGTACCGGAAGCGCCGGGCGCGACGCGGTAGGTGTAGGTGGCCAAGTATCCGTCGGAGGGTGTCGACACGGCGGTTCCTGCCAGTCCCTTGAGCATCCGGGCGGTGTTGACGTTGAAGGCATCGAAACCATCGATGAGCCCATGGAACACGTGGTCGCGGCGCTCGTCGACCGTGATGTTGATCAATTCAAGCTGCCCGCGCCGTCCGCCGGTCGCCTCGACGCTTAGCTGGTAACCCCGCAGATCGTCGAGCGAATCGGTGATGAAAACGTCCACCTGAACCTCATCACCCGGTGTCGCCACCCGCTGACGCGCGACGGCCCGCAGTCGGGCGTCGGCCACCACGGGATGCCGGAACTCGGGCGTGGCGCCGAGCGGGCAGGAGCACGGATTGGTTCCCGCGAATGCCGACAGGGCGTGGTTGGCATCGTGGATGTTGCAGAATCCGTCGGGGGCGCAGTCGCCGAACGGTCCGCCGACGTCGATGTTGAAATCGTCACACGGGTTGGTGCCGGAGAAGCAGGTGAGCGCGTGGTTTCTGTCGTGGATGTTGGAGAATCCGTCCACCGGGCAGGCCCCGAACGCACCACCGGCATCGGCGAAAACCCGTGGTGTTGGCGCGGCACACAGGGCATCGCACTGGTGCCACAAGCAGACGTCGTCGGTGACGCCGTTTTGGTCCAAATCGCCGCAATCGGAGGCATCCACGCAGGGTTGTCCAATCTGCACGACGATCTCGACCGATTGATACGTCGCGGGAATCTGCCCGGACCCGGTCGAGTCGACCATGCTGCTGCCACCGTTGGGCGGTTGTCCGTCCGGGATGAAATCGAGCGTGAACGTGCCCAGCGCGTCGCCCGACGCAGTCAACTGAAACTCCCCGAGGTAGCGCATGCCGGTGATGGACACGCCGACGCCCAGATCGAGCGTTGCCAGAAGCGCAAACCCATCCGGCAGTCCGGTCTCGCTCAGGAACACCTGCGCGCCGCCCACGCCCGCGAACGCCCAGTCGGAATCGGTGGTATCAATGAATACCGAGTCGCCCGTGCCGGGGGGGGCGACGTTATCAAGGTAGTCCACTGTGCCCGTGGCGCCCATTTGAGGCGTCGCCGATCCCGGAATGACCGCCTGGTAGCTGCTGAGCTCGTCGGGCTCGGTGTCGGCCACCCACACTTCGATCGTTGTCGTTCCGCCCTGGGCCATGTTGACGGTTGTGGGTCCGGTGGTCGGAGCCGACGCTTCCAACCCGGCGCGGGTCATGAACACGCGTGTGATGCCCGGGTCCGGCACACACACTCCGCTCTGGCAGATGCCGAAACCGGCCTGGCACGGTCCGCCTTCGTTGGTCGGCGTGAGTATGTCACAGTTGCCTTCGGTGCCGCCTGCGTTGCAGGACGCGGCGTTGCACTCGTCACCGGCGCCGCCGCAGTTGACGGACGACCCGACGCACACCTCGCTGACGCAGATTTCATTGACCGTGCAGACATCTCCGTCGTCGCAGGGAATCGTGCATAACGGAAAATCCCAACCGATGGCGTCGAACATCGTGGTGTCCGACGTGCGGAAGAAGTTCGGCCAGAACGACTCGCCCGGAGCCGCCGTGGGGTCCATGATTCCGATGGCGGGCACCTGGTCGCGGAAGTGCGACGCCTGGTTGGGGCTGCCGTCGGACATGCGGTACTCGACGGTGCCGATATCGCTGATGTGCTGGTCGTTCGGGTTGTTCTGATCGACGAGTCGTGGCGTGGTCTGAAATTCCGCGACGGTGTCGGGGTTGTAGTCGCAGCACCCGTCGGTGCGTTGAAACCGGAAGATGTCCAGCATGTCGATGTCGGTCGTGCCGAAGTCCACGTTGGACGTGAATCCCATGGCGTGACCGACCTCGTGGGCGATCACCGACTGGAAGTCGAACGCGTTGCTCGGAACGCCGTTGCTCGGGATGTAGTCCCAGGTTGTCGTGCTGTTGAACCACATGTTGGCGGACGTGCCGCCGATACTCCCGATCGCCGCGCGATAGTTGGCAAGCGTCACCCAGGTGAGATTTTCGTTCGTCACCGTGGCGCTGCTCGCGTTGTAGCGTACCGGACAGAAACTGCCGCTCGGCAGAAACGTCTGGATCGAGTCGTCGCCGTCCATCCCGTTGAAGAGACCGTTGCGTACAGTGAAGTAGGATGGCTGTGCGTAGAAACTCTGGGTTTGCCCCAGGATCCCACCGCCCAGATTCTGGAAACTCACGTTGATCGTGAAGGTGACGTTGTCCGCGAACAACCCCTCGATGTAGGCCTCGACCTGCCCAAGCGCCGTGATCGCCAGTGCCGGCACCGTGCCATCGGTGTTGAAGATCAGGTTCATGCCCGGACCCTCGGCCGGCGGATCGGGGGCGTTGTCGGTGGCCCACGCCGTTTTCCGCAGCGGCTCGTTCATCGCCATGAACTCGTCTTGTGTCATCGGTCTGCTTCCGCACACCGGTTTCCACCGGCTGGCGGTGGGCAATTGAATCACCGATCCGTCGTGATGGAGCACGCTGGTCTTGATCGGTCCGGGCTCGGTGAACGTCGGCAGGCGACCCGGCGGGTGCGAGAGGTGCGATTCAGCGACTTGCCCAACTCCGTCGACGCGTTGCGGCTGCGTTTCTTCCGCGTGGGTATCGACGGTCCACAGAAACGCCGCGATGAACAGCACCAACATACTGCTTGTCAGCCGAACGATCATGATCAACTCCCCTGTAACGAAGTGCTCGCCCGGGGCGTCGAATGTGCAGCCGCCGATGGCACAGGCGAGACCACTCCGCCTGTGCGCGGACTACCCCGACGCCGCCGCGCGCGCTTTTCCACGCTCCAAACAGGAACGCTCTGTTCTCCCTTTACGCGGCATCCCCGCTCGGCCGGGCGGGCATCCACCCGCCGGGCCGGGGGATCAACTACTATCGCACGCTCTTCGCCGAGCCCGTCGCAACCACTACCACGGCCGGCGACGTCCGCTCGATCTCGATCATACCGTTCAACGATGCAATAAGGAACGTCTGGTTATCCGACGCGACGTCGATGACGAAGGAACCGGCGGCATCGTCCGATATTCGGTACGTGTAGGTTGCCAGATAAGCGCCATCGCCCGTTTCGACGCCGTTGGCGTCCAGACCGTTGAGCATACGCCCGTCTTGGATGTTGGACGCCTCAAACCGGTCGGAGCGCCCGCGGAACGCGCGGGTGGGCCGCGTCTCGATGGTGATGTCGACCAGCTCGAAGCGCCCGCGACGCCCGCCGTTGACCTCGAGGCCGAGCTGGTAGCTCTGCAGATCGTCCAACGCGTTGTCGATGAAGACGGACACGCGAACCTCTTCGCCCGGCTTGACCGCCCGGCGATTGGCCGCGAGACGCAAGGTCGCGCTGTCGACGATTTCCGGTTCAAACGACGGGGCGGCTCCCAAGGGACACGAGCACGCGGACGTGCCGTCGAACGCCTGCAGCGCGTGGTTTGCGTCATGGATGTTGCAGAAGCCGTCCGGCGGGCATACTCCGAACGGTCCCCCAAGGTCGTGGTTGAACGGATCGCACACGTTGGTGCCTGAGAAGCAAGACAGCGCGTGATTGCGGTCGTGGATGTTCGCGAAACCGTCTATGGGGCACACTCCGAACGAGCCGCCCGCGTCGCCGAAGATCCGCGGCACGCTGACACAAGTCAACGCGTCACAATCAAACCACGTGCAGGCGTCATCGGTAATACCATTTTGATCGACGTCTGCGCAATCTCCGACCGTCGAACAGGTGGTGGCGTCCGCGATCACAATCTCGAGCGGCTGGTAGTTCGCGAGTATTGGTGCTGCGCCGCTCGAGTCCACCAGGCCCGAACCGCCGTTCGGCGGTTGACCGTCCGGGATGTAGCCGAGCGTGAAGGTGCCCGACGCGTCACCCGACGCCGCAAACTGGAACTCGCCGAGATAACTCAATCCGCTGATGGACACGCCGACGCCCAGATCGAGCGTCGCCAGCAGCGCGAATCCAACCGGCAGGCCGGTCTCGCTCAGGAACGTCTGCGCGCCTGCCATGCCTGCGAACGCCCAGTCGGGGTCGGCGGTGTCGATGAACACCGAGTCGCCCGTGCCTGGGTTGTCGACGTAATCCACGGTGCCCGCGGCACCCATCTGAGGCGTCGCCGAACCGGGGAGCACCATCTGATAACCGCCGAGCGGTTCGGGGTCGGTGTCGGCGATCCACACCTCGATCGTGGCGGCCGTGCCCGCTGCCATCGTAAGCGTCGTCGTTCCGGCCGCGGGGGCTGACGCCTCCACGCCGGCGCGGGTCATGAACACGCGCGTGGCGCCCGGATCGATGCACACGCCGGCGGCGCACGTGCCAGACCCGCCGTTGCACAGGCCGCCTTCGTTGATGGGCGTCAGCGTGTCGCAGTTGCCGTCGGGGCCGCCGGAGCTGCAACCGGCCGCGATGCAGTCCGTTCCGGCCAAGGAGCAGTCAACCGCCGTGCCCTGGCAGAGACCGCCGGCACACGCGTCGCTGATGGTGCAGGCGTCGCCGTCCGAGCACGGATCGGCACAGACCTGGCAGACCCCGCTGACACAGACGCCCGTGCCACCGAGGCACAACGCGGTGTTGTTGATGAAGTCGCAGAAGCGGCCATCGCAGGAGTCGTCGGTGCATTCGTTGCCATCGTCGCACTGCGTGCAGGGCGCGCCGAGGGAACACTCGACGGCCAGGACGTTCTGGGCGTACTCGCCGATGTCGACCGCGCCCTGGATGGGATTGGTCGCTTCCCATGACGGCATCGGAGTCGCCGGTTGGCCGAAACGCACCTTGTGGAGCATTTCCCACGGGTTGTTGAACGCGACGGTTCCAACGTATTCGGGGGCAAGGCAGTTGCCACCGAACTCGATCTGCGCGCCGTCGGAACCGTGACAGACGGTGCAGGAACCCGTGGTGGTGTAGTTTGTCTGTCCCGCGACCTGGTTGCCGTTGAAATCACCGGTGACCGGGTTGATGTACAGATCGTCATTGACCGTTCCCTGTCCGCCGAGTGCGAACGCGATCAGGTCCTGGATCTGTGGCGTCGTCAGACCGGTGGATCCCAGGTCGTGACCGTTGGCCACGCCCGGTCCGCCGCCGTTGTTCGGCGGCTGGGTCAGCAGCGTGAGCAGCTTCGCCGGACTGATGGTGCTGCCCAGGATGCCGGGGAAGCCCGTGCGGTGCGTGCCGCTGCCGTACACTCCGGTAGCGCCCTTGTAGTCCCAGCCGTGACATTCTTTGCACCGCCACGTCGCAGAGCCCGTCGCCGGATTGCTGACCATGTCGGGGCGGAAGGCCCACAGCGGGTGGTCGATCGTCGGCGCCGGCAAGCTGCTTTGGGTCCACCAATTGTCGTACATGCGACCGCCGGTGAGGTAGTCGCCCTCAACCTGACAGAACCCGTCGCAACCGTCGCCGGGAGTCGTGTTCCCGTCGTCGCACTCTTCGCCGGGGTTCACGACACCGTCGCCGCAGGCCGAGCACGGGACCGCGGAGTTGGTGATCGTCATGGTGCCGGCGCCTTGGTCGCCCGAGTTCCACCCGCCGACGCGGATCAGGTAGCAGTTGCCGCCTACGACGGGGATGGTTGGGAAACCGCCGGCCGCCCACGGCAGCTCGGATCGGAACGACCCGCCGCAGTTGTCATCGTTGCACCCGAGCATGTTCAGCGCCAGCGCGGCGCAGTCGCAGCCGTTGTAGATGACGAGGTCGGTATCGTAGGCGGAACCGCACAGGCTGACGGTCAGGTTTCCGGAGCAGTCCGGCGTGTACTCATACCAAATATCGTGGTAGGTCTGGCCATCGTACTGGCACGCTGCATTCGCGGGTCCGTCCGTGTCCGCACCTGTCGTGTCGAAGGCGAAGGTGCCTTCGGTGACGGGCGAGGGCGTCGCACAGTGGTCGGCCGTTTCGATCAGGCAGAACTCGCTGCAGCCGTCGCCCGGCGTGGTGTTTCCGTCGTCGCACTCCTCGCCGAGTTCGATCACGCCGTTGCCGCAGATGCCCTCGGTCAGGCAGTTCTGATTGCAGCCGTCACCGTTGGTGGTGTTGCCGTCGTCGCACTGCTCTCCCGGCTCGAGAATGCCGTTGCCGCACTCGGGGGGTAGCGCACACTCAATCTTGTACACGGAGCCGGTCAAGTTGACCCAGTACAACTCGCCGTCGATATCCTCACCGAAGGACACGACCTGGTCGATCGAGCCGATCAACGGCGTCAATTCCGACGTCCGATCGGTCCACGCGGGTGGGACGAGGTCGCCATCCGCGTACGCGAAGCTGCGAATCCAGTTCCCGCACCAGTCCGCGTAGAAGTATGTTCCCGACAGGCCGGGGATGTTGCAGCCACGGTACACGTGCCCGCCGGTGATCGAACACGTGCCGGCCGAACCCCAGGCAACGTCGAGGATAGGATCGACGTACGGCGGGTCGGTGCAATCATCGCCCGTCGCGGGAGACGCGATGAGACCTTCGCGGCAGTCCCAACCGTAATTCTCGCCACCAATGCTGCCGGCCGACTGGAAGTCGATCTCCTCACGCGCCGACTGACCGACGTCGCCGATGTACATGTCGCCGGTCAACGCGTCGAAGCTGAACCGCCACGGATTGCGCAGGCCCTTGGCCCAGATTTCGTCGAGCGGGGCGCCGGGACCGACGAACGGGTTGTCGACCGGGATGTAGAGCGGCGGGTTGTCCACGTCCAGACGCAGCATCTTGCCCAGCAAGGAGGAGTCATTCTGGGAGGCGTTGTTGGGGTCGTCGCCGCCACCGCCGTCGCCCATACCGACGTAGAACATGCCGTCGGAACCGAACTGCACCTGCCCACCGTTGTGGTTCGAGAACGTCTGAGTGATCGTCTTGAGAATCACCGCGCTGCCCGCGTCGACGGTCGCGGCACCCGGCACGCTGCCGGTGGTCGTGTAGCGCGCCACGACGGTGTTCCCCGCGGTGTTGGTGTAGTTCACGAAGACGAACGGCGAACCGGCGCCGAATTGCGGGTGGAATGCGACGCTCAACAAGCCACGCTCACCGCTGGTGGTGGTGAGGACGCTGATATCCATGTAGTTGGTTCCGGATAACGTCCCGGTGGTGAGGTCGAGGATCTTGATCCTGCCCGCTCGCTCCACAATGTACAGGCGATTCGCGTTGACACCGTCCGATGCGACGTGCAGCGGGGAACTCAGCCCGCTGGCCACCTGGCGTCCCCTCAGCGTGCACGGCACCTCGCACTCGTCGAGGATGCCGTTGGGTCCGCCGCCGGCGCAGTCCTGGCTGGTGCCGTTGGTGATGTCCTGATCGTCGGTCACGCCGTTGTTGTTGCAGTCGGTGGGTCCCTGCGCAGGTCCCACGGTCGAAGCGTTCACCGAGATTGGCGCGCCCGGCCGCCACATACCCAGCGTGACGTCGATCGGGAACGCGTGCGGCGCCACCGGTGCATCAAACCGGAAGTTGTAGATCGTTCCCCAAAGAAGGGCGTTGTCGTTGTCCCCGGCCAGGTCGGTCATCGTCCAGGTAACCGCCCCACCGCCCACTGTCGCGGACCAGTCCGTGCCGTCGCGCGTCGCGCCGCTTTCGCCGTCGCCGGAGTGATAGTCGACGTCGTGGAAACCGATGTTGGTCGCGCCGGAATCGACCGGCACACGGAACGAACTGAATCCGCGATGCACGTTCAGGTTCTGCACCGCGTACTCGTAGTGCCACATCCCGCCGCCGAGATTGGTGGCTTGCGACGAGACGATGACCAAACCGCCGCCGGTCCCGGGAACCTGCACGTCGGTCTCGGTCACCGTAGGGTCAGAATCTTGCCAGGCGCGGAGCGCGGGCTGCTCTCGCTGCGTCGCGCCGGTTGTGCTGGCGTTCCACGCCGAACCACTTCCGGTGACGGTGCATGAGCGATACGACGCGCTGTTATTCTGGTTGCCCGAAGCGGAGTCATCGACCGCGACATAGTGTCCGTCGACAAAATACTGTCCGCCTCCGTCCAGCGCAGGATCCAGATTGGAGATCTTCACCTGAATTCGCTTGTAGGTCGTATCGCCCGTCGGTCCCTGGTCACCCTGCGTAAACGGATACGAGAAGATGCCGGTCGTCGGATTGACCTCGAAACGCGGGCCGAGACCGCTTTGGCTGCCGTTCAGACCGGAACCGTACGGATCGGAGCAACCGACGCCCAGGCGGGCGCCCGTACCGGACGAAATGCAGGTGCAATTCGGATTTCCGGAGGAACACACAGACCCCTGTAACGCAGTGAACCCATGCTTCAGCCAGCTTTGGCCAATGTGCTCGAATCGGTTCTGCCCGTCGATCATCGTCTTGAGCCGGTACATGTTTTGCCCGATGACGGGGTGCTCGTTGGTACCTGAAATCCAGAGCAACTCTGCGTCACCGATGTTGCACGAGGTCGTGCCCACCGCGAAAGCCTCGACGCCGGCCAGACTGGCGTAGTTGGCGATGCTGGGCAGATCGCCGACGATGACGTCGGCACCGATCGAGTCGCACACCGTCCCCGGTCCCTCGGGTTCGCCACCCAACCCCGGAAGCACAACCGACGTGACGGCACCATCCCCATCCAGATGGGCCGCCTGGGTGAGTCGCATGCGCGCCGTCAAGGTGAACCGCCCGACACTCGCAGCCGAAGCGGCGGGAGTTCCCAACGCGCCGGCCAACTCGTCGGCCAGGAGCAAGCCGCCCCGTACTGCCAACGTCTGCGACACGCGGTCGAACGTCACGCGAGCGTCCGCGAGCACGAACAGCGCCTCCCCCGCGGATCCGTCCCGTGTGATGACAGCCGAGAGAGACTCGCCATGTGAGTCCGTCGTCGCGATGTGAAGCGTGTCGATGGATACCGCGGTCTCGTCCGCCGCTTGAAGAAGGACCGACTCGCCCGACACCTGCATCGAGCCGCCCAGTACGCGCGTAAGGCTCGCGTCGACCGCGACGATCTGGAACATGGTGCCCGGACTTGCCAGGGAGAATGAGTACGGACGGGCGACGCCGTCGCGACTCGACCTATCGCCCAACGACGCACGTAAGCCTGCCGCCTCCAGTGCGGATGGGCTCAAGGACAGATCGACCAGCGCTTCAACGGCGGTGAACGTCTCCTCGATCGTCGCGCCCTGTGGGCGGTTAGCCTCCGCCAGCGCCACGACGGGACACAATGCGATCAATGCGGAAACGCTAAACCTACTCACAATTCGGTGGCTGTACATGAACACTCCTTGATACATGCTCTGGAGGCATAGCTATGGCCCGAACTCTGCGCCGGTCGTACAATTCAACCGGCGCCCGCGAATCAGTCGGCGTGAATTAGTAGATACGGACGAGAATCAACCGGATGTCGTCAACGCTTTTCCCGACCCGCGATCACGTGCCGAGTATAACGATTGACTGACCTATAAGCAAGCCTCGAAGGAAATCGCGCCGCGCTCCGCGGTAGTCGCTGCCAGCCGCACACGCGCAGTAACCCAATGTTGAGAATGCCGCAGCAGCGCTACAATCGAGAGGTCCTGCAAAAATGAAGAGGGAATGGAATCATCGCCGAGCACGGCGCGCAGCACGAGAGACGCCGAGAGCGTGTGTACGCCGCCGCGCGACCAGCGTCGCCGCAAGCAGAGTGAGCACCAGCGTGGAGGGCTCGGGGGTCACTGTGATGTAGGTGTCCCCGGTAAGACGCAGGATGTCGACTCCCGGAGAGCCTTGGCCGGCGAACACCGCCGCCGTTGTGTAGTCGCCCATCTCGTACGGCAAGGCAATTCGCGTCAGCGGCGACGCGCGCAGTGCCTCGAAGCTGAGCGTCGTCACCAGCATTCCCTCGGGACCGGCGCTCGGCAACGGTCCGGGAGGGAACGGAGCGTGCGCCTCGTAGAACGCGTCGCCGTCGTTGAAGGGCAGCCCAACGGGCGGAGCGGTCACGCCGTCGTTGAGGTTGTCCAGTCCGATGTCGTTGTTGAAACCCGAGAGAAACCACTCGTATTCCGGGGATGTGTTGTTGGTGATGCCCACCAACTCCAGCACGTCCGGCTCCCACTCAAGAATCGCCTGGATCCCGGCCATCAGAACGTCCTGTTCAACCGCCGCGCGCGCGGTCAGCTGGACTGTGACCAACCCACCGACTTCCACGCTAGGTGTGTCCGAAGTCAGAAGCAGATCGATCACCCGTTCCACGGGTTCAGCCGCCACAACGTGAGCGCCGAACAAGACGCACAAAGCGGCCGACGTCACTCGTCGGCAATTGCGCGGGAGCACCCGGCATGTTGCCCTAGCGAGCGCACAGCTCAGTCCGAACATCGAACGATAGATGGTTGTACACGTAGCTGAACCCGTCGCGCTCCGCGCAAACGGCGCAGCGACGAATCGCGCGCGAGGATGCCTCATTTCTCCCTCTCTCCCTCTCTGGCCCAACGCCACGGCCGCGATCCCCCCCCGCGCTGTTCGGCGGGCGAGGCGCGCCGCCACGCGGCACCACCCCGAGTTGCGCGCGTGCGACACCGGCGAGGAAGCCGCCCGTCCGCAGCCCGAGACAAACGCGATCATAACCGTTCGGCACCTCGAAATGCAAACAGATCCGCCGGTTTTCACCCTCCGCGGACGTATCCGAGGAGGTCTGGACCACGAGTTTGAAGCCACGGTTTTATCGGATGACCTCCGTGTGCGTCGTCGGGGAGCGCCGCCCGGTCTTTCGGACGTGAAGCGTCCCAGCGGGCGTGACTTGAGCTCGCCGCGGAACTCGCGGTATACTCGGTCCGGGGAGTTCGGATTTGCCCGTCAGGAAGTTGCCGTGGGCGAGAACTCGCCATCGGGGGTGCCTACACTTGGGTGTGACCGGGAGGAGCGACGGAAGCATGCGGTTGGGGAAGACACATTCAGTGTACGTTGCACTCGCGGCGATCTGGGTGGCATCGTGTATGTCGCCCGGTCCGGCCGGCGCCGTCGAGCCGAACTGCGAGTTTCCGTGCACGCCCGGTCCTGCCACCGACGTCCACCTCGAGTGGCGACCGGCTTTGACTCAAAACGTCGTCATCGGCGACACCGTCGACGTTGCGTTGTTTGCCGTGCGCGATCTCTCCGGTGTCCCGATCCGAACCCAGGGAATCGAGATGGTCCTCGCCTGGGATCCGCAGAAGCTCGAGCTTCTCGGCAATGTCAACGATGGACCGTACGCCTGGTTTTCGTCCCAGTTCCCGAATGATGCCGGCATCGACAATCTAAACAACGGTCTTTTCGCGCCGCCGGTCGGCGTCCCGGCAAACGACGGTCTCGCGTTTTACGCCGCGTTGGGACAATTGCCGCCACCGCTCGGCGACGGTCCGGCCCTGATTCCGGTAGGCGGTCTCCACGTCACGACATTTCAGTTCAAGGCGCTGGCGAGTAGTCCCGCATCGGTAATCTCCATTCCCGTGTCCGCCGGACTATTCACCTGCACCGTGGTCTTCTGGGGCGAAGTGCCGGGCTGCGGCATGACGGGGATGCTGGGCACCGCTAGCGTTCAGATCGAGCCGGTGCTCCCGATCCCGGGTGACGGCGACAACGACGGCGACGTCGATCTTGATGATTACGCGTTGTTCGTCGCTTGTGCCGGACTCCCCGGTGTCTCGCCGGAGTGCGTCCCGTTCGACCTCGACCGCGACATCGACGTGGATCTGATCGACTGGGCGTGGTTCCAAACGGTACTCGGCCGCTGATCCACGCTATTCACGTCATTGAATCGTCCCCGGTCTTGCCCTTAGAATGCTCCGCGATTCGCGAGACACTCACGGGTGACGCACATGACCGCAGACATCGACTCGGTCGCTTCGTGTAACGCGCGCAAGTACCTTCGGTTGCAAGGCGCCGACAACGTCGGCCCGGTGTGCGCGCGCAAGCTGGTCGACCATTTTGGAACGATTGACGCGGTTTTTGCCGCGTCGCTCGCGGAAATCGAGCGTGTCGACGGGCTCGGCCGATTGCGCGCTCGGTCCGTCATCGCCGCACGCAGCAATGACAACGTCGATCGTGCGCTGGCCCGGGC
Source organism: Phycisphaerae bacterium (assembly GCA_029260255.1). GTDB lineage: Bacteria > Planctomycetota > Phycisphaerae > UBA1845 > UBA1845 > OFTM285. The sequence goes on along the minus strand of JAJDDR010000401.1, from coordinate 11,447 downwards.
CGCGGATAGCGGAGCCCGCATCATCTGCCCGCAGGACGACGAGTACCCGAAGCTTCTCAACCATATCCCCGACCCGCCGGTGTGCCTGTACGTGCGCGGGCGCCTGCTGCCCGAAGACGGGCTTGCCTTGGCCATCGTCGGCTCGCGACGCTGCACGCGCTACGGGATCGAGCAGTCCGAGCGGTTTGGAGCGGCACTCGCCCGGGCCGGGTTTACGATCGTCTCCGGGATGGCCCGCGGTGCAGACGGTGCGGCTCATCGGGGCGCGATCTCCGCCGGCGGGCGCACGGTCGCCGTTCTCGGCTGCGGGCTGGGGCATCTCTACCCGGCCGAGCACGCCGAACTCGCCGAGCAGATCGTTCAATGCGGAGCGCTGGTCTCGGAGCTTCCGGTCGACACCCCTCCGGAGCGGAAGAACTTTCTGCCGCGGAATCGCATCATCGTCGGCATGTCACTGGGCGTCATCGTCACCGAGTGCGCCAAGCGAAGTGGAGCGTTGGCCTCGGCGCGGGTCGCGGGTGAATACAACCGCGAGGTTTTCGCCGTGCCGGGACAGATCAGCAATCCCCTCGCCCACGGCAGCAACGCGCTGATCCGCGACGGACAAGCCAAGCTGATCATGGGCATCGAGGACGTCCTCGACGAACTCGGCGACGCCGGACGGATCCTCGCCTCTGAGAATCTCGACGCCGACTCGTGCGATGGTAGCGCCACCGCCACACCCGCGAAGCTGGACGACGCCGAACGGGCGATCATCAACGTCGTTCGCGACGAGGACACGCCGCTCGAACGGATCTGCGACGAATCCGCACTCACCCCGGCCGTGGTCGCGGCCACGCTGACCAAGCTGCAGATGAAAGGCCTGATCGTTCAGCGACCCGGCAACCTGTTCGCCCGACGGCGCAAGCCCTGAGGCACAAACTGTTCGGCGTCCGCCGCGGAGATTTCCGGCGCGGTGTCGCAGCAACGTGGCGCTTTTCCGGACCCCGACCGTGAGGGAGGGGACATGCGGAAACGCGCGCGTCCGCTCCCTTCATGCTCCGGCGTGGGTCGCGCGCAGGGTCGCGTCGTTGCCGAGTCGGCTAGCGCAATCCGGCGGATTCCGGCGCCGCAACGACGATCACCGCCGGGGTCGTCGAGCCGACCGCGATCTTGGCATCACCGGGCGCAATCAGGAACGTCTGATCGCCTTCCGCTTCGTCGTGCAGCACATCGACCACGAACGTACCGATCGCGTCCGCGCTCACTCGATAAGTGAACGTGGTCAGGTAGGCGGTCTTCAGGGTTTCGACGCCGCTGTCACCGGTCAATCCGCTGAGCATTCGCCCATTCGACGCGTTGAACGCGTCGAAACGATCATCCGGGCGTCCCGCAAACACGTGATCGTCGCGCGTCTCGATCGAGACCTCCACGAGGTCGATCGCGCCACGGCGTCCGCCGCTGACGGCGGTCTCGATCTGATAGCTCCGCAGATCGGGCAACGACCCGTCGATGAACACGCGCACCTGAACGGTGTCACCCGCCCGCGCAGCCCGTTGTGATGCGTTGAGGGTTATTCCCGCCGAAGCGACGACCTGAGCCCCTGATTGCGGCGAGGGGGACGGAGGGCAGGTGCACGCGTTCGTGCCCGCGAACGCGGCCAGCGCGTGGTTGGCGTCGTGAATGTTGCAGAAGCCGTCGGGATTGCAGTCGCCGAATGGTCCGCCGGCATCGACGTTGATGTCTTCGCACGGGCTGGTTCCCGAGAAGCAGGTCAACGCGTGATTGCGATCGTGGACGTTCGAGAAGCCGTCCGGGCTGCACACGCCGAAAGAGCCGCCCATGTCAGCGAACGTCGGCGCCAGATCCACGTAGGTGCATGCGCCGGCCGGGTCGCACCAAGTGCATGCGCTGTCCCGGATGCCGTTGCCATTCAGGTCGCAGCAGTTCTCGGTGGCAATGCGGAAGAAGAAGAAATCGTCATCGTCGACGTCACCGTCCTGGTCGATGTCCGCGATGCTGCACGGATCGTCGGGCGTGTAGAAGCTCCCCGGACCGGTGACGCAGGCGAGGAAATCGAAGTAATCGTCATGGTTGACGTCGTCGTCGCCGGTCAGGTCGAACTCGCAGCGACCCAGCGAATCGAGAAATGCGATGACGGCATCCTTGTCCGCCGGCGGCAGGGCGGTGAACAGGTTGACCGACGCATTCGCTTCGCTGCCCGGCAAGCCGTGGCTCACGATCGCCTGCGTCACGCGCGCGGCGAACGTGCCCGCAACGATCGATGCGTCGTGCAACATCGGATCGCGCCGTCGCAAGCCCCACAGTGGCGGCGTTCGAATCTCGCCACCCTGTGCATCGCCCTGCACGATCCCGTCTCCGAGCGGTCCAACGTCATGCAACAGGAAATCGGAATACGGCTTGACCACCTTGCTGCGGATCGACGGCTCGAGCCCGGGATCGTTGCTCGTGGCGAACACCGGCGTGTGACAATCCGTGCATCCGATACTCGCGAAGATCACCTCGCCGCTCATTCCCGACTTCGGCGTCTGCGGCGGTGCGGCCAGGAACCGCTGGAAGTCCGTCACGCGATCGATGAACCGAATGCCGCCGGCGTCCGGGACGTCCTCGGGATCGGGGACACTGTCACAAGCGGCCAACAACGCGGGGTCGCCGTTCGGAGCGTTCTCCGCCGGGACCAGATCGTTGGTGATGCCGACCTCATTGAGCAGGGCGTCACCCGAGAAGGTCATGACCGTCGCGACCTGTGCCTTCCACCCGAACCGACCCACGCGCAGCGGACCGCCTTCAAGAGGCTGAACCATGTGGATGCGACCACTGACCGACGGTGACGGCGGATTGAGCGCCGCAGCTTCGATGTCGGCGTCTTCGATCGCTTCGAGCAAGCCGAAGCCGAGTGCCGAGGGTGTGGCACGCGTCGCGGTGTGCACCGTCTCGCCCGGAATGACCGGGATGGTCTCGGCACAGCCCGGGTCGATGGCCTGTGCCTGCAAGAGTGAACCGCCCAACGCGGCCAGGTCGTCGAACGTCCCGCCGGGACCGCCGTTCAGCAGCCCGAACCGCGTTACGGTCAGACCGCCCGAGCCGCCGATCGGGTTGTTGTGGCACGAGCCGCAGCTTTCGCGGTTGAAGACCGGTCCGAGCCCTTGCTCGGCGGTCCACGTGCGGTTGAATTCCGCCTTGCCGGCGAAGAAACGTTCCAGCTCCTGCTGCGTCAGCCCGGCGAGCGGGTCACCGGCTTTCGGTTGTAGGGCAATCACGCACGCGCCCGGTTGGCACCGGTTACCACAGCAGAACCCGCCGCCGCAGTCGGCGTCATTGACACAGTCCACGCAACCGAGGACTTCGTCGCACACCTGGCCCGGACACGGATCGGGGCCAAGCTGACACGCCCCGCCGACGCAGAGGTCCGGCGTGCATGAAAGCCCGTCCGCGTCGCAGTCACTGTCCGTGAAGCAACTGACACAGACGTCGTTGGTTTCGTCGCAAGTCTGTCCGGGGCACGGATCGCCGCCGAGTTGACAGGCTCCGCCGATACACTGGTCCAGCGTGCAAAAGAGCCCGTCGGCATTACAATCATTGTCCGTCAGGCAGTTGACGCACGTGTCGTTCCCGTCGTCACAGATCAACCCCGGACACGGATCGGGGCCGGCCTGGCAGTTGCCGCCGACGCAGATGTCATTGGTGCAGAACAGACCGTCCAGATCGCAGTCGCCGTCGACGAGACAGTTCGCACATGTGTCGCCGGCCTCATCGCACAGTTGGCCCGGGCACGGGTCGGGACCCAGTTGGCAATTGCCGCCGGAGCACACGTCATTGGTGCAGAACAGACCGTCCGCGTCGCAGTCGGCGTCAATCAGACAGTTCACGCAAGTATCGTTGGCCTCATCGCAGACCTGCCCGGGACACGGGGCCGGTCCGAACTGGCAAAACCCGCCCACGCAGACGTCGCTGGTACAGAACAGACCGTCGAAGTTGCAGTCGCCGTCGACCAGGCAAGTGCCCGCCGCCTGGTTGATGTACACCGTGGTTCCGGAACACGTGCCGATGACCAGGTCGATCCAGGTGTCGCCGTCGATGTCGAACGCCGCGACGTCGTGTCCCCCCTGAAGATGCACCGGATCGATTCCGACATTGCCCTGCTGTTCAATACGCGGGTTGGGATCGTTGAGAAGATTCCTAAAGACGCGCGAGAAAGTGCTGCACGACGTGAGGTCCACGTCCACACTGGTGACGATCACGTCGTTCCAGTTGTCCTTGTCCAGGTCGACGATCAGGTTGTTGCCCCCGAATTCCGAGACCGACCCGATCAACAACTGGCGGGGCGCGAAGTTGGCCAGTCCGTCCTGCCCGTTGCCGGTGTTCAACGAGTAGAAGTCCTGCGCATCGTCGGTCACGACGAGGTCCAACAGGGTGTCGTTGTTCAGGTCACCCACGGCGATGTGGTATGGCGTGTTCGCGTACGCGATTTCGTAGGCGTCGAAGAACCCGTCGTTGCTCGGAACGCCGTTGCGGTTGTTGTAGCTGATCGAAACCCCCTGCGGGGCGTTCAGGGCATCGTCCTTGACGACATCGAGGCGCCCGTCGCCGTTCATGTCGGCCACCGCGGTCGACATCGCGAACGACGATTCGAGCATCTCCAGGGTCATCCGAGTGGTGGATTCGTCCGCGAACCGTCCGGTGCCGTTGTTGATCCAGAGGCGATCGTTGAGGTCCGCCGGCCGGTTGCCGCCTTGCTGGTAGTCACCGAAATAGAGGTCCTGATCGCCGTCGCCGTCCAAGTCGCCGGAGGAGACGGAGCAGAACCGCGGCTCGGCGGGCATGGTCGGCACGCGGTCGACATCGTCGTAGATGAATCCGAGCCATGCACCTCCCACGTCTTCACCACGGTTGATGTAGATGCGCGGATGCGAGATCGCCTTGTCACCGACCGTGCCGCCGGGACCGCCGCTCAGCGTCGTGGCCGTGACGATGTCCAGCCACGTATCACCGTTCACGTCGACAACCGCAACGTCGCGATCGTTCGTCGGGTCGAGAAAGCCCTGGCTCGTGGCGCCGCCTTGAAGTGTTACCGTCGACAGGCGGGCGAAGATCGCCGTGCGGTCGACGAGCACGCCGCCCTCGTTCATAAAGAGTGCGTTGGCACGCCGACCGGTCGACGTCCCGAGTTCCTTGTAGACCGCGACGAGATCGATGGCTCCGTCCTTGTCGAGATCGCCCCAGGCGTAGTCCTTCTCATCCGGGTTGCCCGATCCGACCGACGGACTCGCGCTCAGGCGTGTCGCGGTTTCGTCGGCAAAGTCGACCCACTGACCGGAAACGCTCGATGACGTAAACGCCGCGGCGAGCGCACCGATCACCAACAGCCGCACCGACGACCGGTAATGTGAACCGCTTCCCAACAATGTCTTCGCGAACGCCTGATGCGGGTGCATATGTTTCCTCCATGCGTGTCGCCCGGCGGCAGCTCTGAAGCCGCGCTCGCCGGCTGGAATGTGCCCATGCGGATCGCCGCGCCGCCCGCCCGAAAACCCATGAGACAGCGACGGTAGGATTCGTTTTACGCCCTTCCTCCGATCCTAACACCACTCACTTTGCCGTCTTTGGCGCGGAACTTCAAGCACCTTTCAGAAGCCATGCCGCCGACACTGCAATGCTTCCAGCCTGAATCACCCTGCCTACCAGGCGACGCGCGGCCGAAGCCGGTGGACCGTGCAATCCGCGCGCGCCTCGTCATCGGACGAGTGTCGCTCGCGGTCACTCGGAGGCTAACGTCTTTTTGGAAAGGTATTTACATCGAGTTCCGCGACGGCGGAAGGCGTGTCGCCGAGCGGCGATCAATCCACGCCGCCGTGCGGCAGGTCGTACGATGCGTCGGCTGAAAACGGCCCGAAAGTTTTTTTCGTTCCATCCGGCCATCGAACGGTGACGCAATCGACGCTTGTGCTCGCACCCAGACCGAAGTGGACGCGCGGATCGTTACTCGCACAGTAGCTGTACGCGCGCTGGACGCGACGCCGAAGGTTCATACGCCCGGCTTCGATTTGCACGTCGGCATTGAGCGCGTAGCCGCCCCTGGCGTTGAGCACGCGGAACATGATCCAGTGCCCCCTGTCGCCCGCAATGTTACGCAGTATTTGAGGACGCGCGTCGATGTTGACCACGACGATGTCCGTGTCGCCGTCGTTATCAATGTCGCCGAACGCCGCGCCCCGGCTCGCTTCCACCGACGGCTCTTTCGTCCCGCCCCGCGGCATGACCTCGAAGAACAAGGAACCGTCGCGCGACGAATACAACTGGTTCGGCTCAATAAACAGACGTTTCGGATCCAACGGTGGATCCACGTACGCCACGCGCCCGTTGGCGACGTACAGGTCCAGAATCCCGTCGTGATTGAAGTCGGAAAAACCCAGCCCGAAACCGGTCGATTCGAGGCTGGGACCGGTCAGTCCCATGACCGATGTTGCGTCTGAGAACCACTCGCCCTCGTTGAGGTAAAACGTGTTGGACTCCTGGTTGAGATGGGACAGGAACAAGTCAAGATCCCCGTCGTGGTCGATGTCGATCACCGTCACGCCCATGCCCGCCTCGGATTGACCTTGCATGTTGACCGCGCAGCCCCAGATGAGCGCCTCGTCGCTGAATCGCCCCTTGCCGTCGTTCATCCATAGCTGATTCGGCATGCCGTCGTTGGCGACGTAGATATCGACAAAACCATCCCCGTTGTAGTCGCCGCACGCAACGCCCATGGCGTTTCCGAAAATCTTGCGAACGCCGCTTTCCTCACTTACGTCATTGAAGGTGCCGTCACCGTTGTTGCGCAGCAGGGTGTCCGGCGCCGGCGCCGTGTAGTTGTTCGGGCTGCAATACGTCCGGATCCCCGCCTTCGTCGAGCAATCGATCTCGCGTTCGACCGTCCAATCCACGTAGTTGGTGATGAACAGGTCCAGGTCCCCATCCGCGTCGTAGTCCACGAACGCGGCGCTCGCCCCCCAAGCGGAATCCGTGACGCCCGCAGTCGCCGAGACATCCAAAAACGTCCCATCGCCGTTGTTGCGGTACAGGACGTTGGGACCGACGTTGGTGACGTACAGGTCGACAAACCCGTCACCGTTGAAGTCCCCGCAGGTGCAGCCCATCCCGTAACCCGTGTCTCCCACGCCGGCGGCATCGGTGACTTCCTCGAACGTTCCGTCGCCGTGATTGCGGTAGAGCTTGTTGCCCGCCAGGTTGGTTATCGCCGGATCGATCGCACCGGCCTGCACGAGGTAGAGGTCCAGATCGCCGTCACGATCGTAGTCGAACAACCCGACGCCTCCGGTCATGATCTCCGGAAACCAGAATCGATCCTCGTTTCCCGACGTGTGAACGAAGTCGACGCCTGACGCAAGCGTTACATCCTCGAACCACGGGGGCTGCGGTCGCGTCGCGGAGGCGGACGGCTTCGGAGCGGTGGTCTTCGTCTCTTCACGGCGACACGACGTCACCGCGACGGACAACACGCACGCTCCCAGCAACAGGTTGCAGTGAGTTGTTGACAGCTTTCCGCGCACCGGACACGCTCCAAGGTAGGTTTGAGAATCAAGAACGCACACCGCCCCGAACGAGCAACACGCTCAGTCTATCCCAAGCCCGCAAGCAAGCCAACCGCGGTCCACATCACACCGACTCGAGGGGGTGTGGCCAGGGATTCTGGCATGCCAATGGTAGGGCGGGTCCCACCCGCCTTCTTGCTCGGTTGCGGCGGGTAAAACCCGGACGGTGCCAAGAAGAACAGCCACACCCGACTCGAGGGCAGCGTGACAATTCCAGCGGAGTACTGGTGGAGGCGCCAACATGGACGAACGACGCTATCCGAGCCCCGAGCGCCAGCGAGTGGGTCCTTTGATGCGACGCTCGCGAGCCGCTCCTGTCATTCTTCGGAAGTCGCCAAGCGCTCCAGCGCCGCGCTCAGGTTCGCGTCGCCGGGCAACCGCCGGATTCCCTCTCTCAAGACGGTCGCGGCGGCCGCGTGGTCGCCCCGGCGAGCCTCCAATCCGGACAACTCCAGGTAAGTTCCGGCGGCAAACGGCTCATACTCGATGCTTCGCCGATACTCCGCCGCCGCCTTTTCGAGCATGCCCCCGGCTGAGTACAGGACCGCGAGGTTGCGATACGCTCGATGGTCCCCCGGATTCAATTCCGAATAATGAACGAACGATGTGATCGCCGTCTCGTGGTCGCCCAGCCGCGCCTGCACCGACGCCACATCGTACCACGCGGCCTCGTTCAACGGATCGATCGCCACGATCCGCGCAAAGCAAGCGAGCGCCTCGTCGTAACGTCCGGCAGCGTTCAACGCGACGCCGCGATCGATCAGAATGCGCGGCCGATCCGGGTCCAGCTCCAGCGCACGCCCGATCGCAGCAAGCGCGGCATCGTGTTCCCCGGCCGCGGTCAAACCGGCGCCGAGCGCTCGATGATTGACGGCTGTTTCGGGCGCTATCTCGACCGCGCTGCGCAGCATACGCAGCCCCTCATCAACCCGGCCCCTACGAACCAGGCTCGATCCGCGCCGCACGAGCGAAGCCGCGTCAGCAGCTTCCGCCTGGAACATGTGAACCAGCGGATCGTCGCTCTCGATGAGACGCGCCGGCAGCGCCCGAGCCCGCGCGGCCGCAAGTTCCGCGTCACGGAGGCGGCGGGTCCGACGGTACGTCTGACTCAACGCGGCGCAGACTTCTCTGTAGTCCGGCGCGGTCGCCCGAGCACGTTCCAAATACCCAACGGCCGCCTCGAAATCGTCCTCGGCGTTCGCGATCTGCCCAAGACCGAGGCACGCGTGGGCGTTGTCCGGCGCAAGCGCGAGAACAGCCTCGTAGCATTTGCGTGCTTGGGCGCGGCTTCCGCGCTGAATCAGAAACTGAGCCAATCGAAGATGCCCGAACACGAAATCCGGTTTCAGCGCGATGCCGCGCCGCACGGCCGCCATGACAGCGTCGAGATCACTTTTCGGTAAGGCATGGGACAGCAGATGAGGCCATCGAAAATCGTTCGGGTCCAGCTCCTCGGCTGTCCCGAGGCACGTCGCGGCTTCTTCGGCAAACCCGTGCGCCAGATACACCATCCCCAGGTGCCCCCAAGGATCCGCGGATCGCGGATCCTCATTGACCAGCGCGACCGTCCTCTCGATCTTCTCCGCCACCGGTTTCTGCGCGTGAGTCAGGTCGGGCGTTGGAGGCGTCAAGGTCAAGACGTCTGAGTCGGAGGGCGGAACTGAGGAACGGCCGGACTTCGGTTTTCGATTTCCGGTTTTCGATTCTCGGTTTTCTGTTTTCGACTGTTCGCGTTCGGCTATCGGTTTTCTGCTCTCTGTTTTCTGTTTTCGACTTTCAACTTTCCCCCCGCCCCTTTCAACCCGCACGTGTCGATCCACGGCACCACCGCCGAACGCCTCGACCGTTCCATCGCTCCACCTGACCGTGATGTTCGAGACCGCGGTGGCCGCGCCCAGACCGAAATGAACACGACTGTCGCCTGCTGACAAATAGCTGGACGCCGTGCGAACCGTTCCGTGATGCCATCGTCCATCTGCTTCCACGTCGATGGCCGCCCCGAGTTCGGGCGTGCTTCGGCCCGGCGCGCACGCCGCGACCATCAGCCAATGCCCGTGTTTCGGCGTGTCGTTGCGATACAGCCGTGCCCGCCCCGAGCCGTTGGAAACCAGAAAATCAAGGTCGCCATCGTCATCAATGTCGCCGACGGCCAGCCCGCGACTGGCATCGACGGTCGAGCAAAACGCCCCGATCTCCGGGCAAGCGTCGGCAAACCCCTTCGTGCCGCCGTTGCTGAACACTTGGTTGGGTTCCGCATAGTCGCGCCAGAAGGCGTCGAGATGGGCGGCATTCGACGCCGGTCCGCGTTTGACGCGACCGTTGACGATCACGATCTCCGGAGCGCCGTCGTGGTCGAGGTCGGCGAACGCGGCGCCAAACCCCGTGCGGTCCATGCTGGGAGCGCCGAGCCCGGCCGTCGCGGTGGCGTCCGCAAACCCCCGCGCTCCGGCGCCGTGATAGAGCGTGTTGCTTTCGTTGCGCAGGTGCGTGCAAAACAAATCGATGTGCCCGTCAAGGTCGACGTCACCCACGGCGATGCCCATGCTGGCCTCCGCCTGACCCATCTCGTTGAGCGCCGCCCCGAGAGTCATGGCCTCGTCCCGAAACGTGCCGTCGCCCCGATTGATCCACAGGTGATTGGCTTCGCCGTCGTTGGCCACGAAAATGTCTATTGAGCCGTCCTCATCGAAATCCTCGCAGACCACGCCGAGTCCGCGGCCGCGAACCGAACCGATCGACGCGTTCACGCTGACATCGGTGAACGTGCCATCCCCGTTGTTGTGGTACAGGACGTCGGGCACCCCCTCGAACGCCATCGGCCCGCAGTAATCCGGCGCCCCGGCACGATCGCGACACGATTTTCCCGCGTCGTATTTTAGGTAGTTCGTCACGAACAGATCGGGCGCGCCGTCGCGATCGTAGTCGAGGAACGCCGCGGAGCACGACCAGTCGAAGCGTGCCACGGTATCAAAGCCGGCCGCAACGGTGTCATCGGTAAACGTGCCGTCGCCGTCGTTGCGGTAGAACCGGTTGCGACCGAAGTTCGTGACGTAAACGTCAAGGTCGTCGTCGTTGTCCACGTCCGCCACCGCGACACCCATGCCGTACCCCGTATCGCCCAACTCCGTCTGGTCGGTCACGTCGTGATAGGTGCCGTCGTCCTCTCGGCGGAAGAGATGGTTACGCATGCGCGAGTCCGGTTTGACGATGCCGTCCTCGTGTTCGGCGCCGTTGACAATGTAAATGTCGAGATCGCCGTCAGCGTCGTAGTCAAACAGCGCGCAACCCGATCCCATGATCTCCGGATAGAAATACGTCCCCGTGGCGCCCGCTTGGTGGACGAACTCCAGTCCCACTGCGTCGGTGACATCCGTGAACCACGCGGGCGTGCTTGCCGGCGCCGGCCGAGCAGGCTTGGCATCTCTCCGGCAGCCCGATGAATGGAGACTGCTCGCAATCAGCGTCACGACGCAGACGAGCCGCGCCGAAGCGAGCGTGTTCAACGTGTGCTGCATGGGTAATGTTCACCGATCGAGTAGCAGTGCTGACGCAGAAGAGTACGTCAACTGGGGCAGCCGTTTCGATGCGACGGAAGAGACGACGTCGCGAAACAGAACGCTCGTGTCGACGCCCTCGACGTACAGTATCGTCGCGAAGTTCTTGGGGAGGCCGAGCAGGTTCCAGGATTTCGGGAGGGCGACGGGGGTGGATCGGTCGGGGTTCTCGTAGAGTTTGATGCGGCTGCCGCCAGAAACTGCGCTGAGGGTGAGCGTGCCGGCTTGGGCGCCGTCGGCGATGATGGATAGCGGCATGAGGTCGTCCTCGCCGGTTGTGGGACTTGCGTCGTCCTTG
>JAJDDR010000041.1 GCA_029260255.1 Phycisphaerae bacterium | reverse complement strand
TTGCGCCATGGGGCATGTGCCGGTGCGTCGGCGTCTGGGCAATCAGATGTATCTGCTGGCCGGACTGTTCGCGCACAATCTCATTCGCGAATTGCAGACGCGGACTGCGGACCGCTCCCGCGGCACGACGGACAACCGCGCCGCCTTGTGGGTATTCGAGCGTGTGGACACGGTGCGTAGGACGTTATTGCAGCGCGCCGGCCGTTTGACGCACCCAAGCGGAAAATTCACGCTGACCATCAGCGGAGGCAGCACGGTGAAAGAGAAACTCCTCAGCATCCTCACCCGCCTACGCCCCGCGGCCTGACGCAAACCGATCGGATTTATGCAACGTTGGGATTACCTTCCCGGAGTTCGTCGCATCCACACCGGATGTGTCCTTGCTCTGGCCTCCTGTTGATGCACCGAAGATCCGGGCCACAGTCGTTGGTGGCCTGACCGTTCCTGACGAACCGGATGCCGACTTCCTAACGCCCGATTTGGACTTGGCGTCCGGCGACGGTGTCGAGTTACACATCGAGGCGGAGAACATCCCGTCAAACGCGATCGTGAACGTTCACGTGATCCCCGCGAGCGGCGAGCCTATGGATTACCCTGCGTTGTTTGAAAGCGGTGACATGACGCTCTCGACGTGGCGGGCGATCATCAGTCTCCCAGCCGGCATCGTCTCGGCTGTCGAAGTACGCGCCGATCTGCCGTAGAACACCGGTCCTGCCGGCGGTCCGCGCTGAGGCGATCCTGTGTTCCCTGCATCAGCGTAGGCGCAGCGAGTGGCTGCGCCTACGCGACCATCATTGTCGCGCGGGAATCGGTCGTGCCGGCTCTTCGAGTATCTTCAGAATCTCCCGCGCACAAGAGACGCGGCTGCGATCGGCTTCCGAAGTTTCGGTCAGGATCTTGGCCTGCTGCAGCGCGTCAATCGCTCGTTGGGCGGTCGTGAGCGCAGCGCCCATGGGTCACGCTGAGGCATGTTCTGCTGTGCTGACCGCGCCCGCGCACGTCGGATGCAAAGCTCCAGACCGCGTATCGCGGGCCAGAGCGGTCAAGGCGCCGACCGCGCCGAGTCGCTTCCCCGCTAGAGCTGGCATTGAAAGCGTCCTTGCAAACCTCCGACAGCTTTGAAAGACCACGGCCATTGACTTTCAAAGCAATCCGGGCACGATAGGGCGGCATGGACCGAGCAAAGTTCCAATCAGCGGGGGCCGGCCGTCTGGTGCGGGCGGCCGAAGGATATTGGGCCTTCGTCCCCGCACCCTTGCCCCCGCAGCTCGAATATGACCGTGAGACGGTGGTCTTGCTTTCGCAGGCGGACGCGGCCCTGAGCGAGCTCTCCGGTCTTGGCCGCCACCTGCCGAATCCTCACCTTCTGATCACGCCATATGTTCGCCGTGAGGCGGTGCTGTCGTCCCGTATCGAGGGCACAAAAACGAACTTGGCCGAACTCCTGCTTGACGAAGCTGATGCGAAGGAGATCACGCAAGATCCCGACGACGTACGAGAGGTTCGCAACTACGTCCGTGCGCTGGAGAAGGGGCTTCGACGGCTCAAGAAACTCCCGCTCAGCCTGCGCCTCGTACGCGAACTCCATGGCGAGCTCATGCGCGGCACGCGCGGGGCACATGCAACCCCTGGAGAGTTTCGCCGATCGCAAAACTGGATTGGACCTCCGGGAAGCACCATTGAGACAGCGACGTTTGTCCCCCCACCGCCGCATGAAATGACGGAGGCGCTCGCCGACTGGGAGCGATTCCTGAACCAGCGTGACGAACATCCCGACTTGGTGCAGAGTGCATTGATTCACGAGCAATTCGAGGCCATCCACCCGTTTCTCGACGGGAATGGTCGCGTAGGTCGGCTGTTGATCACCTTGTTCTTGATCGAACGCGGTCGTCTATCACAGCCGCTGCTCTATCTGTCCGCGTTCTTCGAGGCGCATCGGCAGGAGTATTACGATCGGTTGCAGGCGGTGCGTGCAAGCGGCGATTGGACTGGGTGGATCCGGTTTTTCCTTCGCGGTGTGAAGGACATCTCCTGCGAAGCTGTTGCGCGGGCCGGCAAGCTGATGGACCTTCGCGAGCGCTACCGTCGTCGTCTCGAGGACAATGCCAAAGCGTTGGCACTACTAGACCGCCTCTTCGAGAATCCGTACGTTACGGTGGCCCGCGCCGCGAAGCTGCTCAAATCGAGCAACCCTACGGCTCGCCAAGCCGTGAAGAAACTGGTGGAAGTCGGGATGCTCAAGGAGACGACCGGTCGGGCGTGGGGTAAGGTCTTCCTGGCGCGGCCGATCCTGCGGGCTATCGACAAGTAACGTGGGTGGACTCCGGGTTGGCGCGTACCCATCGCCCGCGGCATATGCCTTTGCCCACGTCTCCCATGAACGGCACGGCTACCAAGGCGACGGACCGGGAGCCGGCTGGCTCAGCTGCCGCCCGAGCGTTCGGAGCGACATGCGCGATGGAAGCGGCGCCGGAATCGCACTCCTCCTCCACCGCGATCGTGTGCGATCCGAGACGTATAAGCAGATCACAGCCCCGTCGATCTTGCCGGTATTCTCGACGGGCAAGTCGACGAGATCAGCCAGGAGATCCGAAAGCCGACGCAAGATGCCGCTCTCGGGAACCATGTTCACTAAACTCGGCCTGTTGACGCAGTATTCAACACGCCTCTCTAAGGAATCCGACGATGGATGTCGACGTCCCGATCGCCGGTCTTGGGGCAGGGGGATACAATCTCCACGCCCCGCCCGGACGAACCAGAATAGACCATTGGA
>JAJDDR010000005.1 GCA_029260255.1 Phycisphaerae bacterium | reverse complement strand
TGACGTCGGGCAGTGCGCCGGCGTCGTCCAGGCCGGCGATGGGGTTTCCCTTCTCGTACGAACCGGGATAGCCGGCGGAAGTGGTGACCACGCAGACGGCCGGGCGGGGGTCCCACTCCAGGGCGTGCTCGTCGAGTTTGCCGTCGACACAGGCGTCGATCAGGTCAACGAAATCGCTCTTGAGCCGGGCGAGCAACACCTGTGTTTCCGGGTCGCCGAACCGGCAGTTGAACTCCAGCACCTTGGGTCCGCCGGCCGTGATCATGATGCCGAAGTACAATACGCCGCGGTAGGTTACACGATGCCGCAGAAGGGAATCGACGAGGGGAACGATGATCTGGGATTCGATCATGGACATCATGGCGGCGTCCGCGATTGGCGCGGGGCTGTAGGCTCCCATGCCGCCGGTGTTGAGACCGGTATCGCCCTCGCCGACGCGTTTGTGATCCTGTGACGATTCGAGAATGTAGATGCTGCGCTGGTCGATGATCGCGTGTACGGAGAGTTCCTCGCCGTCGAGTTTCTCCTCGACCACGATGCGGCGCCCCGCGTCGCCGAATTGCCCGTCGACCATCATCTTCTCTGCGGCGATCAGCGCATCGGCCGGATCGTCGCACACGACCACGCCCTTGCCGGCCGCGAGCCCGGAGGCCTTGACCACCTGCGGCGTGTCGCGGGTGGCGATGTAGCCCTTGGCGTGTTCCCACGCCGTGAAGGTTCTGCCGGTCGCGGTCGGGATGCGGCTCTCGATAAGCAGCTTCTTGGCGTAACTCTTGTCGCCCTCGAGCTTGGCCGCTTGCGCCGTCGGTCCGAAGATGCGCAAGCCTGCCTCGTCGAAGCGATCAACGATCCCGGCACACAGCGGCGCCTCCGGACCGACGATCGTCAGGTCGATCCGTCGATCCCGGGCCAGCGTGACCAGTCCATCGATATCTTCGGCGGCAAGGGCGACGTTTTCCGCGATGGCAGCGGTTCCGGCGTTGCCCGGCGCGCAGACGATCTCGACATCGTGTCGCGACCGGTGAACGCACTCGGCGATCGCATGCTCGCGGCCGCCGCCTCCTACGATGAGCACTTTCATCAGGGCGTCTACTCCAGGGACGATTGCCGATTCATGAACGACGGCATCCTAGCTCGCCGGCCGTGTTCGTTCAACGCAACGGGATCGGATGACGCTTCACTGCCAGACGTCACGCAGAAGGCCGGCGAGAATGGTCGTATCGCCCGAGATGCGGATGCCGCGCGCCCGGATGAGCGAGAACGCGTCGGAACGGGCGTTGATGATCGCGAGCCAGGCTTCGCAGTCGACGGCCACCGTCAGATCGGGATGTTCCGCGGAGCCGTCGGCCGGAGCGTATCCGACGCCGTCGAAGGCCAGTAATCGGTCGGTGACACGGCGGACCGCCTCGCCTTCGCGAATCTGGAAGCGAATCAGTCGCTTGGTTTGGAGCTGCGGTGTCCCTTCGCGCCGGTGCTGGTGCAGATACTCAAAGAACGCATCAGACGATCGGATTTCGACCCCGGGAGTGTCCCGCCTCTCGCGCCGCGCGCGCAGGCGCAGTCCGTTGATGATACGCGTAACGGCGTTCCGCTGGCGCTCGGCACGTGCCAGCGGTATCGCCCGTCCCACGACGACTCGTTTCAGTTCGCGATCCGCCGAGCCCAGTTGGTGCGTATCACGATACGCGCGGAGAAACCGCGACAGACCGCCCCGAATCCCGAACGCTATGGCCGACGCCGTGAATTCGGCAAGATCGGCCACCGCGTCGGCTTTCGGCACCGGTCCCGAGAACAGTCGGCCGCGGCGGTCGGGATCGAGAAACGCGACACGACGCGTCTCGTCGTGGTCAGTGGGACGCACGAGGATGTTGCGCCAGAAGAGCCCCCCGTGGCGGACGCCGGCTCGGTGCATCCGGCGAACCGCGCGTCCGAGCTGGACGGCGTATTGCGACCGGAGCTTGCGATCTTGGAGCGCGACCCCGTCATCGCGAAGCGCGAATGCGTCCAGCGACATGGCGTCGGTCTGGCCCTCGGTGATCAGAAACGTCGTCCGCGTGAAACCGACGACGCGGTCTTCACCGAAGGCGATCGGGCGAACGGCGGGCAGACCGCGTCGGCGCATCTCACTCAGGAATTCGAATTCGAACTTGGCGCGACTCGGCCCGAGCATCGCGCCTCGAAAAGTCTGCTTGATGCGCTGGGACCAGCGGGGATACAGATAGCGCTTGACGAAGAAACACCCACCGCGGACGCGCGGGTCGTCGACCTCAACGCGATACACGTCGGAACTGTGACTGATGGCCGACACATCGTCGCCCGCATGCACGAGCACTTTTGAGACTGAGTCGAGACCCTGCTCGCGGAGCCAGCCAAGGTCCGCCGGATCAACTCTCATGTACGCCCGCCGCAGGAGCATTCCGTCGCGCCTCCCGGAACTATCGCGGCTTGGCGATATTGAGCAGCCAGTCGTATTCCACGGGGGCTCCGTGAACGACTTCCCGCAGCCGGGCGTCGAACGCGGCGTGGTCGATGGACCTGGCGCCCGGCCCGGAAGCGCACGCGGTGGCAAGACTGACTGGAATGTGCACGGTCATGACAACGCTCCGCTCGGTGTTCAAGCGTCGCGCACACTACCGCAGGATGCCGGCAGGATCAATCAACCGCACGTCTCATTGTTACTCATTGAAGCACGGGATGACTTCGATCATCGCGCCGTCGGAGGTGACGCTGTTGCACGCTCCGGTCGCGACGGCGCTGTACGTACCGGAATCCTCGGTGGTCGCGTTGGTAATCGCCAGGAACGCCTGGGTCGCACCCGGGATCGGTTCGCCGTCCTTCAACCACTGCAACGTCGGGAATCCGGCGGTGGAAACGGTAAGGAAAATCGTCCCGCCGACGCATACCGTCCCGCCGTTTGAAGACGCCGTGATAGCGACCTCGGGAACGGTGAGGGTCGCGGCCTGCGAGAAGACACTGACGGAACACCCGTCGGACACCTCGCAGCGATAGGTTCCAAGATCCTCCGGCGTAACGCTCTCGACGATCAGCGTCATTTCGGTCGCCCCGGGAATGGGCTGGTTGTTCAACTGCCATTGGAATGTCAAGGGGGGCGTTCCACCGGTCGCCGCTAACTGGAACTCCGCGGACATGCCCAGGCAGGTTTCAGCGGACTGCGGCTGAGAGACGATTTGGGGCAGAGGCGAGATGCCCAGCACCGCGTTTTCCGATAGCTCGACGCCGCACGCGCCCTGCACGGTGACGCCGTAGAGACCGGCCGACAGCACGTTGACCGACTCCACGGTGAGCGTCGGGCCGGTGGCACCCGGGATGTTGATCCAGGCGTGATGCCACTGGTAGGTCAGGTCGAGCCCTTCCGCCTGCACACTGAACGTGCCGTTTCCGCCGAAGCAGGCGAAAGCGTCGACCGGCTGTTGCACGATCGCCGGGACGCACGCCCCGGTGTAACGCGCTTGAAACGCCCCGAAATCGACGAGATCGACGTCGCCGTCGTCATCCTGATCGAACGGCGCGCACCCAGAGCCGGCCGCCCCCTGCGGTGGCGTGACGCAATTGACGAATGACGCATAGTCGACGAGATCCAAATCGCCGTCCGCATCGGCGTCGGCGGGCCGGTGGTCGACGCGCAGGTGGTAAACATCCTGTTCACCGTTGAACGTGGCGGCGTAGGCCAAGTTTGCGCCGGCGTCGTCGGAAATGGAGTGGTAGTAATCGCCGAGCTTGTTCTGCTGCGGATAGCCCAGAAAGTGGTTGAAGGGTGGACTGACCGGGCGACCAGGAGACCAGGTCAGTCCGCCGTCGGTCGAGTGGGCGTAGTACAACTCCGAGAACGTGGTCGTGGGGTCGTTGCGCGTGTCGTTCCAGAACACGTCGATGCGCCCGTTGGGGGCGACGGATATGGTGCCGAACCACTGAAAGGCCCCGTTGCCCGTGGGATCGTCGTTGATGCGCATGGGCGGGCTCCAGGTATGCCCGCCGTCGGTGCTGCGCGCGAACATGACGTCGCAAGGGTCGTCGGCGAAAAAGGGGAACACCGAGCAGAGTGCGTAGACGTTGCCGCGCGTCGGACCGTCGGAGTGATCGGTGGCGATCCACGCCTGACCGAGCAAACCTTGTGGGTTGGGCCCGGCGCCGAGCAACAACGAGCCGCCGAGGTCCACTTCGCCGAGAGGCTCAAACGAAAACGTGGCTTCGGGATCCTGAGCGTCGACAGACTTGGTCGCCTCGAAGGCGAATGTATTGAACGACACGCCGAACACGTACGCGGCGCCGTCCGGACCCACGTCGACGGTTCCGGCGAAGGTTCCCGAGGGCACGAAAACCGGCTCCTCGAACGACAGCCCGCCGTCGGTGGATCGGGTGAACCGATTTGGCCCGCAACAACTGGCGCCGGTGTTGGGAGTCCACACGGAATAGATGTTCCCGTCGCCGATTCCGCCGGTTCGATCCACGGTGATCCAGGCTTTGTCGCCGCCAAAGGCGTACACGTCCTGTGGCCACGTCGCGCCGCCGTTCGTCGACTGATACAGGTAGCACGCCCAATTTCCGGGACCGCGATTCGGTTGGAGGCTGTAGTAGTAGAACTTCCCGCTTCTGTCGAAACTCAGGACCGGATCGCTGGAGAACTCCGTGGGGTGTACGACGCCGGGAAACGTCCACGTCGCACCGGCATCGTCGCTGAAGGACCACCCACCCTGGCGGAAGTTGGATTGAATCGTGTCGAACTGCCGCCAGCCGATGGCGATGCGATTCGGGTTGGTCGGGTCGACGGCGATGGACGGCTCGTTGCCCGCGTCGCCCGGAATGTTCCCTCCGAACGCATCGATGTTGACCTGATGAGTTACGAAGGGACCCCGCAACGGAAGACGATCGCCGGACAACTCGACCGGACCGGTGAAGGGGTACGGTGGATGCGGCGCGGCTCCGGGGCGCTCAGCGTGAGAGGGGATCGGTGTGTCTGCGCCGCGATCGGCTTGTGCTGGAATCGCAACGAACATGGAGGCGACACTCGCACAAACCACCGCTGTCAGCATCCGCTTTCGACTGTTCATCGACAAAACTCCGGGCCGTGGCCGTTTCCAGGAAAGACGCGCGCCGCCGTCAATGCACTTCAAGCATTCGCACGCGCGATAGAACTTCGCCGGACTGCGGTCGTCCGCCGAGTCCTCGGCCTCTACTCTACCAGCGCGCGGGGTCGAATACGAAGCGCGCGCAGACAATTGAGTGGACAACTCTTGACGATATCGGACAAGAAATGAAGCGCGACCCAATCCCTACGACGCGTGCGTTTCCGAAGGCGCCGGTCCGAAGGTCTCGCGGTAACGGCGAAGTTCTTCGGCGAGACGTTGGAACACGCCGAGTTCGAGCGTCTGGGCTCCGTCGCTCCATGCCGTCGACGGGTCGGTGTGGACTTCGATCAGGAGCCCGTCCGCACCGGCGGCGACGGCCGCCCGGGCGAGCGGGGGTACGAGGTTGCGCTTGCCGGCGGCGTGGGATGGATCGCCGAGCACGGGCAGGTGACTCAACTCCTTGACCGCGGCGATCGCACTGACATCGAGCGTGTTTCTCACGTGGTCTCCGAACGCTCGGATGCCGCGCTCACAGAAGACCACCTGGTGATTGCCGCCCGCCATAATGTACTCGCCGGCCATGAGCAGTTCTTCAAGCGTCGCGGACGCTCCGCGCTTGAGAAGAACGGGCAACGTACACTTGCCGACCTTCTTGAGCAGGGCGGTATTCTGCATGTTGCGGGCGCCGATCTGAAGGACGTCCGCGACCTCGGCCACGGCGGACAGTGTCTCTTCCGACAGCACTTCGGTTACGATGCGCAGACCCAGTTCGTCGCGCACCTTGGCGAGAATACGTAGGCCTTCCTCCTCGAGACCCTGGAAGGCGTACGGACTGGTTCGCGGCTTGTACGCGCCGGCGCGGAAGAACTTCACGCCCATGCCGCAGAGCCCTTCGGCGATGGCCATCGTGCGATCTTCGGTCTCGACGCTGCACGGACCGGCGATGAGGGTCAACACTTGCCCACCGATGGGCTCGCCGCGCACGTCGACAATGGTGCGCTCGTTCTTGGTTTCGAGCGACACAAGTTTGTAGGGCTTCGAGACGGGAATGACCTCGCGCACGCCCTCCAATTGCGAGAGGCGGTCTTTGTCGACCGGACCCTTGTTGCCGGTGATGCAGACGGCCGTGCGTTGCTCGCCGGGCATCGAGTGCGGCTCGTAGCCGAGGCCGCGAATCGCAGCGCAGACCGCTTCGATTTCGGTATCACTGGCATCGACCTTCATCACGACGAGCATTGTTGGCGCTCCCGCAGGGTTACCACTTCGCGAACGAACGTGCGGACCTCTTCGATTCCACGATCGAAATCCTCCGGATGGGCGGCTGCGCGCTCGATCAGCGCGCTGCCGACGATCACACCATGCGCGCCCAGCGCGAGAATGTCCACCGCCTGCTGCGGGCTGCCCACGCCGAACCCTATGACGAAGGGCGCGTCGCTGAGTTCGCGCAGTCGATGAACGAACGAACGCGTCGCGTCCGAGATCGCGTCGCGGCGGCCGGTGGTGCCCATCACGCCGACGGCGTAGGTGTAGGCGGTTGCGCGATTCATGATGTCAGCCGCGCGGTCGTTGGGGGTATTGTGGCTGACGAGATAGACGCTGCCGAGATCGTGATCGGCGACCGCGTGCCGGAGCGGTCCTTCTTGATCGTACGGGAGGTCGGCGGCCAGCAGGGCATCGACGCCCGCGGCGGCAGCGTCTCGGCAGAAGATGTCCGCGCCGCGATGGTGGACTAGGTTGTAGTAGACGAGCAGACCGATCGGAACGTCCGATCGCCCGCGGATCTCCGCAATCAGCTCGAAACAGCGGTCGACGGTTGCGCCTGCCCGCGCCGCGCGGATCGACGCCGCTTGGATCACGGGACCGTCGGCGATCGGATCGGAAAACGGGATGCCCAGTTCGAGTCCGTCGGCGCCGGAGTCGAGGGCCGCGTGAATCAGCCGCAAGCTCTGCTCCGGCGTCGGGTCGCCGAGCATGAAGAAAGGCATGAACGCGCCGCGGCGGCTGTTCGCGTCGAACATGTCGCCAAAGCGATTCACGACGGGCGTCCTCCGGTCGTATCTCGGTCGAGGACGGTGTGCAGATCCTTGTCCCCCCTGCCGGAGAGATTCACGATCAGTGCTGCGCCTTCGGGATAGTCCTTCGCTTGTCGCATCGCGAGTGCCACCGCGTGGCTCGACTCCAGCGCGGGGATGATCCCCTCGCACCGCGACAGCAGGTTGAACGCGTCAAGCGCTTCGTCATCGCAGACCGGGTGATAGGTCGCGCGGCCCGACTCGCGCAGCTCGGCGTGCGCCGGGCCCACACCGGGATAGTCCAGCCCGGCCGCGATGGAGTGCGCTTCGGAAATCTGCCCGTCCCCGTCCTGCAGGAAGTAGGAGTGCATGCCGTGAAAAACGCCGGGCGACCCCAAGGAGAGCGACGCGCCGTGCCTGGTGCCGTCCCCGCCGGCCTCGGCACCGACGAGTGCCACGTTCTTGTCACTGAGAAACCCCGAGAAGATACCGATCGCGTTGCTCCCGCCGCCGACGCACGCAAACACCGCGGCCGGGAGCTCGCCCTCGGCGTTCATGATCTGCTCGCGACATTCGCGGCCGATCACCGACTGAAAGTGGGTCACGATCTCGGGGAACGGATGTGGACCGGCGGCCGTGCCGAACAGGTAGTAGGTATCGTCCGCGTTGGCGATCCAGTCGCGCAACGCTTCGTTGATGGCGTCCTTGAGGGTCCTGGTGCCCGATTCCACCCGGTGGAGTTTCGCGCCGAGCAATTCCATCCGGTAGACGTTCATCGCCTGGCGCTCGACGTCGACGGCGCCCATG
>JAJDDR010000400.1 GCA_029260255.1 Phycisphaerae bacterium | reverse complement strand
ATCGCCGGCCGGGCCGACGAGGAGGGCTTTGTCGTTGACGTCCGGAATCACGCCGGGACCGATCAGGATCGCGCCGACTGACAGCGTACCGTCCTCGCCCATCGTAAAGGTCACTTCCCAATCGTCGTAAACAACCCCGGCCGGCAAGCCCGGGACCTGATCCCCCTCCCGCACCGCAACCGCCAACCCACCCGGCGGGCCGTACCACAGCACCAAGTTGTTCGACGCATCCACCCCGTTGCCCTCGATGAACCCCTCGAACGACACCGCGCCCCCGGCATCGATCTGCGGCTTGCCCACCCAGACCACCGTCGCCCCCGCGATCCCCGGCGCCGGATCCCCCGTGTGCAGAATCGGCGTCACGATCGTCCGATTAATCCCCCCGCCCAGCGCGGCCTCCCCCAAGGCAATCACTGCCAAGCCCACCAGCGCGCACCATCCCCCCAGCGGCAGCGACCAAGTTCTCAATGTGTGCAAAAGGGACTTCACGCTTCAAACTCCGCCCCAGAAAGGAAAGCCCCCATCATACCAACCCCCGCAGGCCGATTCCACGCCGATCTCCGATCTCCTCGGTACAAACACTGCGTGTTTTCGACTGTTCCGGCGCGTTCGGTGGTTCGGTCGCGGACCGCGTTATTTGAGTTCGACGTTCCAGTAGGCGTGGTCGAGGAAATGCTGCCAGGAGCTGTACTTCGTGTCTGATAGCTGGAAGCTGAGCACCGGACTGCTGGCTGGCCTGACGGGCTTGGTGATGAGCTTCATTCCCGCGCGCTCCGGCGTCCTGCCGCCCTTGCGGACGTTGCACTTGAGACACGCGCAGACGATGTTCTCCCACGTATTCGGACCGTTCTGCGATCTCGGAATTACGTGGTCCAGGCTCAGTTCGCTGGTCGAGAATTTTCGGCCGCAGTACTGGCAGAGGTTGCGGTCGCGGGCGAAGATATTCCGTCGGTTGAGCTTGACCGGCTGGCGCGGAACCTTGCTGTACTCCAGGACGCGCACGATGCGCGGCACCGCGAGGTCGAACCGCACGGTTCGGATCCAATCGAACTTGGCCGGCTCGAACTCCCTCTGGAACTCGCTCAGTTCGCACCAATCTTCGAAGTTGTATGAGACGTAGCGGTTGTCCTCGACGTGGACGACTTCGGCGCTCGGGAGATCGTCGACATCGCGCTTGAAGAGAAGCGATAGAGCCCGACGCACGCTGATGACGCGCAGCGCAACGTAGTGCGCGTTGAGCATCAAGACGTGGCCGTTCAGGCCCGACCCAGAAGCAAGCGTTGGTTGAATCGCGTTCTCAAGTGCGAAGACGACACCTCCTTACGGACAGTTTCCAAGCATTCGTCCGTTTGATTGTAGAGTCACGGAGCGCCGGTTGCAACAAAAACCTTCATTCACCGCCGCTGCGCCAAAGTAGAACGATGAACACGGGCGCGCCGAGCACCGCGGTCATCACACCGATCGGCAGCGGAAACGCGCCGAAATCGTGACCGGCAAACGCGCCGTACCAGACCGGCAGAACGCGCGACAGCCAGTCGCAGACGATCAGAAACGCGCCGCCCCAGATCGCGGCCACGGGCAGGAGGATGCGATGATCCCGCCCCACGACCAACCGTACGGCTTGCGGCACGATCAGCCCGACGAAGCCGATCGGCCCGCAGATCGAGACGACGCACGCCGTTGCCAGCGACGCGAACGCCACGCAGAGAATCTGAACGACAGCGGGGTTGACGCCGCGCGACGCCGCGACCTCATCTCCGACGTCGAATTGATTCAGCGCCCGCGCGTGCCACAGCAGGACGCCCCACGAGACGCAGAGCGGGATGAGCATGCCGACGACGCGCTGGTTCCCGATCGCCTCGAGGCTCCCCATCATCCAACGGACGATGAAGAATGTCTCGCGCACGTCGGCGAGGTAGGTGACGAACATCATCATCGCCGAACAGAACAGCCCGATCGTCACGCCCCCGAGTATCAGCGTGTTTCCGGAGATGTGCCGCCGGCTGCGGGCCATGAGAAACACCAGCGAGACGACCGCCGCCGCCCCGAGGAACGAACACCACACGTCCCCGGAATACCCCAGGACCACCGCGTCGAACCCGCACTTGATCGCGATCAGCGCCCCCAGCGAGCCCCCTCCGGCGATGCCCAGAGTGTACGGCGTCGCCAGCACGTTGCGAAAGAGCGTTTGATACACCGCGCCGGCGAGCGCCAGCGTGAAGCCGGCCACCAGCGCCTTGAGTGCTCTCGGCAGCCTGAGCTGAAACGCGATGACGTGTATTCGGGATTCGGTGTCCGACCAGTGCCGCCACGCGTCACTCACGCCGACGTCCTGCGAGCCGATTCCCGGGCTGATCGCCACCAGCGCCGCGAGGGCGATCAGTCCGATGGTGATGTGAAACGCGAAGCGACGCGATGTCGATCTCGATGTGCTCATCGGATCGCGGCACCCGCTTGAATCACCGGCAGCACCCAGGGACGCGACGCGTCTTCGGACGCGATGGCGCGGAACGGAACGCGGTAGACCTCCTCGAGGGACTCCGGTCGCAGAACCTCGCGGGGGGTATCGCAGCGGACGATCTTCCCCCGGCTGAGAAGCACGACGGTGTCGGCGAACTGCCCGGCGAGGTTCAGGTCGTGCGTGGCCACGACCGCTGTTACGCCGGCGCCCTCGCCCAACCGCCGCAGCACGCCGAAAATGCTCAGTTGATGGTACGGATCGAGCGCCGACGTGGGCTCATCCAGAACCAGCAGGCGCGTGTCCTGGGCGACGGCCGCGGCGAGGTGGATACGCTGCTGCTCGCCGCCCGACAAGGTGTCCAGCGAGCGATCGGCGAAGGCGCTCGCGTCGGTGGTTCGCAGGGCCTCTTCGGCGGCGCGGTGGTCCTCACTCGTCTCGAACAGCGCGTGCCGCCGGTGGGGGTAGCGCCCGAGCAACACGACTTCGCGCGCGGTGAGATCGGTGGGTGCCTCCGGCCGTTGCGGCACGAATGCGATGAGTCCGGCCCGGTCGCGACCGCGCAGCTCATGCACGCGCCGTCCGTGTACGGTCACCCGTCCCGCGCTCGGTGTCAGGAGCCCCGCGATCAGCCGCAGCAGAGTGCTCTTGCCCGCGCCGTTGGGACCGACCACCGCGACCAGACCGGGGGTGTCCAGGGTGAAATCGATCGGGCCGAGGAAGGTCGGGCGCCGCGGGTAGCCGAATCGGACGGCCGACAGGCGCAGGGGTCCGTCGCCGTCGTCACTTGTCACGCGACAACTCCGGATGGATCAGCGTGACGAGCTCGCGGGCGGTCAGAATCATACGATCCGACGGGATCGTGAAATACCCGTCGGTCACGAAGTGTACGCGACCCTTTCGCACGGCTGACACCGGTCCGAGCGCGCGCCACTGCCGGATCAGCCTCTTACGCTTGCGGCCGTCGATTTTTTCCGCGGTCATCGCTTCGACGATGACCTCGGGGTTGCGTCCGACGATTTCCTCGAGGCTGACGCTCGGGTAGAGCGTCGGGGAATCGCGAAACACGTTTCGGCCACCAGCGATCTCGATCAACTCGGAGATAAACGTCCCGTCGCCCGCCGTGATGACGTTGGCGAGTGCCATCGGGCTGCGCAGCGTGAAGAGCACGCGCGGTCGGGGCAGATCCCGGACCTGGGCGGTGATCGCGTCGAGTTCCCGCTTGATTCGGTCGATCATGGCGCTTGCCTGCCCGGTGCGATTCACCAGGCGACCGAGTTCGGCGATCGTGCGATACAGGTCGTCGATCGACTCGACACGGTCGTCGTACACGGGGATGGCGTGTAGCCGGCAGAATCTCCGCAGGGGTCCGCTCTTGCCCCGGAGGATGACCAGATCGGGCTTCAGTGCCAGGACCGTTTCCAGGTCGGGGTCGCGAAGCCCGCCGATCTTGGGTACGCGCTCCAGTTCGGACGGATAGGTGCAGAATCGGCTGACGCCGACGAGCAGATCGCACGCCCCCAGGCCGCAAATGATCTCGGCGGCGTTGGGCGCCAGCGCGATCACGCGCGGCGGGCTATCGGGTTCTGAGGCGGCGAGCAGCTCGACCGCGAGCGCCGGCAGCGCGAGCATAGCAAGACGGGTAGCAAGTCGGGTGGCGTGGCCACGCTTGCGTGGCCATGTGCTTGGAAGTTGTCGAACCATGCCCACGCAAGCGTGGGCATGCCACCCGGAACGGGATGTTCTTGCGCACGAGCACCGGCGGCGGATCGATCGATTGGTGCGCCGGGTTGCGGGCAAGACGGATCCCTTCGAGATCTGAAGTTCAGGCGCGAGCACGGCTCACGCTTCTCGGGCGGGGTTTGATATCCGCGAACGAACCGGGAGCGTCAAGGGAGGCGATCGGCTGCAACTTCGGCGAGCGCCGGGGGTACCATCTCACAGCCACGGTTCCGACGGGACACGTGTGCGCGGACAGGGATTCGCGGTAAAGAGTGGACAAGACTGCATTTACGGCGAAAATGCTTGGCCAATCGGCAACGGTGCTCCGATGAGACCCGAGGAACGTCGACTTTGTTGAGGAATCGTCCCGGCATCGACCGGGCTGCGAGATAATGAAAACGACTTGCGAGTTGTATCTATTGGCCGTGGCGGCACTTGTCCCGATCACGGACGTCCTTGCCCAGTCGGACACCGATCAGCCGCTGCGGGCCGTCCTGTCCTGCGGGCGCCGGCACGTGAACGCGGGACAGCCGGTGTGGGTCGACTTCATGATCCGCAACGCATCCGACGAGCCGGTCATCCTGTCCGTCCCGGGCACGGAGTCCGAGGTCTCCGGTGACGAGATGGGCCTCCCGCTCGCCCACGTGTTCAGTGGGGAGGCGTTCTCGGCGCTTTCGATCCGCAACGAGAGCAATCGAGTCTGGTCGCTGGCGACCGGATACCAGCCTGGTGCCAAGGCGCCGATCTTCGCCATCGCGCCCGGCGCGACGGTGGGCACAAGGGTCGACATCCGGAAGTACTACCCCGCGCTGCGAACGCCGGGCGACTACCGGCTGACGTGGTCGCCGTACGGCGGTCAGGTGGAGTCCAACGTTCTGTTGATCCGTGTGGGCGCGTTGAAGCAGGCCGAGATCATCACCGACCATGGCACGATGAAGCTCAACTTCTTCTACGGAGAAGCACCAAACCACGTGGAGAACTTCATCGAACTGGCCAAGAAGGGTTTCTATGACAATCTCGCGTTCCATCGGATCGTGACCGGCTACTTTGTCCAGGGCGGTTGCCCGATCGGCGATGGTACGGGCATCCGGCTCGACGGCGTCAAGCTGAACGCCGAGAATTCCAACCGTCCTCAGACGCGCGGAATGGTGAGCATGGCGCTGGTCGACGACGATCCCGATTCGGGGAGCTGCCAGTTCTTCATCGCCAACACGCGGGTTCCCGAATGGGACGGCCGGTACACGATCTTCGCCGAGTTGGTCGGTGAAGCGTCGCTGGCGACGCTCGACGCGTTGATGGCGGCCGAGGTGAACGAGGCGGGCGTCCCCGTTGAGAAGCTCCACATCCGCGGGATCCGCATCACCGATTTGCCTCGGGACTAGGTCCGTTCGGACCGGCATCAGCGGAGTATCCCCCTACTGATCGGTATGGCGTTTTTCCCATACTTCCTCGGCTTCGGGCCGGCGGATGTAGATGGGGATCAGCGACCGCGATTCGTCGTAGTCACCGCGTTGCGCTCGCTCGCGGGCTAACCGATGCACGACCTCCGCGCGGGCGCGGTAGGTCTCCGGCGGCAGGACGTGCAGACCGCCGGCGGCGACGGCGTCGGGGGCGAAGAGCACGCCTTCTCCTGTGAGCGCGGCGGACCGAGCAAGGGCGGCGAGGAACGCGGCGGGATCGCACTCTTGCGGTTCGGTGACGCGGTCGTAGCGTCGACCGTTGCGGGCGTACGAGGCTGCGTAGATGCGTTTTCGTTTGGCGTCGAGGATGACTCCGAGACGCGGCGGCGGGTCGTCAACATCGAGCGCGTTCTGGGCGATCACGTCGAGCGTCGGCACGCGAATGACCCGGACCGCGCCGGCCAGTGCCAGTGCCCGCGCGGCGGTGATGCCGATGCGTAAGCCGGTGAAGCTGCCGGGTCCGCCGGAGACGTAGCAATCAGAGAGGTCTTGGGGCGTGATGCCTTGCTCGCGGCACAGCCGGTCCATGGTCGGAAGGAGTTCGACGGCGTGGCGCTGGTCGGCGCTGAAGGACTTCACGGCGACGACGTTGTCGCCGCGGCCGATGGCGACGCTGCCGATCCGGCCTGAGGTTTCGATCGCGATGTTCCAGCGTGAGTCGCCCATCACGGCGGCATCATACATGGGACGCACCCGGCGGCCAGTTTGGGGCACCCCACCCCGCGTGTGCATCCCCAAGAGGGTGGCGCTTTTCGCGCGAGGTGAGGCTCGCGCCGGCTCGGGATGGTGATTCACCAGCGGGGTGGGGCGCTGCGCCCCACCCCGCTGGCGTATCACACAGCGTTATCGGAGGTCAACGCCGTGTTTGGGGGAAACCGAGATGACGGCCGGACTGGTGCGAACGACATCGATTTTGTCAGTCGGCTCCGGACCCACCAGGAACGTCTGGTCGTCGTTGGCTTCGTCGTGCATGACATCGATCACGAACGACCCGACGGCGTCGGGCGACACGCGGTAGGTGAACGTGGCCAGGTAGGCGTCGGGCAAGACTGCAGCGTTGCCGTCGTCAAGCCCTGCGAGCATCTGACCCTTCTCCACGTTGTACGCGTCGAAGACACCAGCCGAAGCGTCGAAAACGAAGTCGCCGCGATCTTCGATGGCGATCTCGACAAGGTCGAGACTCCCCCGACGGCCGCCGCTTACGTTCAGGTGCAACTGATAGCTCTGGAGTAAGCCCCCTCGCTTGCGATCGGGTCCGTTATGGTCCATGAAGACGCGGACCTGAACCGCGTCGCCCGGCTTGACGGTACCCTGGTCCGGGACGGCTGTAAGCGTCGCCCCGTCGAACCCAGGTGGTTCGGGAGCGGGCGACGATGGCATACACTCGATGACAAGCTCGCCCGGTCCTGCGTCCAGCGGGCCGGAACCACCGACGCGGATCATCATGCACGGGGAGAAGGGCGGGATCTGAGCAAACGACCCAGGGTCGCAGCCGTCGGCGTCGCACGCGACGAGGAGGCTGTCGTCCGGTGGGCACACCGGGAGGCAGCCGAAGGGGCTCATGTCGTAGACGGCGATCTTCGTGTCGAACATGGCGCCGCACGTGTTTACCGTCGCCAGCATGGGGACGAGGCACGCCCCACCGTCATACAAGAACCACACGTCGTTGTAGATCTGCGGATCCAGATCGAAGTCCAAGCCGCAGCCGGGCGTCAAGACCGGGGCTCCATCGGTCGTCGCAAGAGTGGTGTCGAATGGAATCACCACAAGGGGATCGGGAGGAAGGGGTATAGCAGCCAGGCAGTCGTCATTCGTGGACTGGCACAGCGGCTCCGCCGCGCAGTTCGCATCGACGCAGTCGGTATCGCCGTTGCAGTCGTTGTCTATGCCGTCCAGGCACTCGGGTCCCGGGCCTTCAATCGGCAACTGAGGACCACAGTCGGCCGGGCAGGTGCACGGGTCTTCACCGATGGCCGGCTCGCAAGAGGCGTTGCCGCACGGGGACTCCAGTAGGCAGAACGCGTCGCACCCGTCACCAGGATTGGTATTGCCGTCGTCGCATTCTTCGCCGGGGTCCAAGCTACCGTCGCCGCATGTCGGCCCGGTTGCGCAGGAGCACGGGTTGCTACCGGCAAAGCACGTCAACGCGTGGTTGGCGTCGTGTACGTTGCAGAAACCGTCGGGCGCGCAGGCCCCAAACGACCCTCCGGCGTCGACGTTGATGGTGTCGCAGGCGCTTCCTCCGCTGAAGCAGTTGAGCGCGTGGTTGCGGTCGTGAACGTTGCAGAAGCCGTCAATGTCGCAAGCCCCGAACGACCCGCCCATGTCGGCGGGGACGAGCTTGGGCAGCGCGTCGCACGCAAGCGCCGGGTCACACGCGAACCACGTACACACGTCGTCGGTGACGCCGTTACCGTCCACGGCGTCTGCGCACTCGTCGGCGGTCCCGCCTGGACAGCCCGTGACCGGCGGCGTCCCGCCGGGACCCAGACACGGCACGATGCCGACGTCAATGGTAAAGGAGGCGCCGGTCATCTTGCCGGCGACGGTCTGTCCGATGACGCCGACCGATCCGTTGGACGTCACGCCGCCGCCTTTGGTGACGGTGCCGCACTCCAGCGACGCGACCAACGCGGGTTCGGCGAACGCGTGACAGACGCACGTCACGACTCCGACAAGAACTGCGAGCAACGGAGTTCGCAGGGCGGATTTCGCTCGCCGTCCGGGGATCACCCTGCATGTGTCGGCGGGCAGAGCCCGCCCCGCGCGGCGCGCACATCCCGCAGTTTGTTGAATGTCAGTATCAGTCGTATTCATGATCTCGATCATCCTTTCGGTTCGGATGGTTTTCAGTTCGTCTCAGAACCGGGCGAAGGGAAAGACCCTTCGCCCGGTGAGTGCGGGATAGGAGCTCAGTCTCCGACATCCAGCCCATCGCGATCCCCGTCCATTCGAGCGAGTTGCTCTTCGAGGAGGGCGATTTGCTGCTCGGTCTGGCTACGTAGCGTTTCGAGTTCCGCTCGGACGTCGTCCCCGGTAAGCGTTTGCGGCTCGATCGGCAGGGTCTCGGTTTCGTTGGAGGAGGAGATGGAATCATTATCAACACCGCCGGTCGGGCCGAGGAGCGTAGATTGCACCGTTCCGTAGGCGGTTGGGATGAACACCAACGAAAGCTGAATGTCAGCGATATCCGGTGAGGTCGCCGAGGTGGGCCGGGCAAGGAAGTAATACGTGTGACTGCCCGCGGTGGCCGAGAAGAGACCGTGGACCGTGACCGGTATGGACCCACTGGTATTCGCCACAATGTACTCCGTCAGGTCGAGATCTTGGTTGCCCGGGAGAGACGTTGCCGAGGCGGAAACGCCGACATCCGTGTCGAAGGTGCAGCCGAATTCGTTGAGGCACGTTCCGGTGTTGAAGCGACCGCTTGCGATCACCAGCACGTAACCGGAAGCCGGAACGCTGATCGCACGGGACGAGATCGTCTGCAGGGTGCTGTTCGCCGTCAGACCAACCGTAAAGCTGTTGGTCGCGCTGGCGATGCCGGGCTCGTCGGCGATGTCCACGTCGGTGATGGTACCGTTCAGAATGTCAGCGCCCGTGATGGAATTGTCGATGATTTCGACAGACCCGACTCCATTTGTCGCAATCTCCGAAGTCCCCACCGCGCCGGCGGCGATCTCCGCAGCCCCGACACCGTTTGTGGCGATGTCAGCGGCCGTGATGGTGTCGGCGGCAATGTCCGTCCCGGTGATGGTACCGTTGAGGATGTGCGCGCCAGTAATAACCTGGATGTTGATGTCAGCGCCGGTGATGGAGCTATCAAGGATTGTCGCACCAGTAACGGCTCCGGTGGCGATGTCAGCGTTCGTGATCGAACCGTCAACGATTTCCGCACTTGCAACGCCGTTGGTGGCGATATGAGTCTGGTTGATGGAATTGGCCGCGATGGATGGGTTGGGATAGGTTCCCCCCAGGCTGCCGCCCGCCGCGCCTGAAGGCGGCAGGGTCGTGGGCGGGGTGTGGTGGGCGTTGGCGGTAGCGGCGTGGGCGGAGACGTCCACACCGTCGACCGTTCCGCTGACACCCACATTGCCGACCACGTCGAGCACCTGTGCGGGTGTGGTCGTGCCAACGCCGACGTTGCCGCTTTCCAGAATGGTCATGGCCCTTGTTGGGGCCGCTTCATCACCGACCTCAACGGCGATACTCGCCGCCCCGAGGGGTACACCGGCCCCGCCGAAGACGTTCTGGATCGCCAGAGATTTCTTGTTGGTGGTGTCGGAGCGACCCGTGAGAAATCCGCCAGTGTCGTTGTTGTTCTTGATCTCGACATACTGCGAGCTGAAACGCTCAACCCTGATCGTGCCGCCGTCGTCATCCGCTCTGGCTCGCACTGCCAGGTGCGCGCCCGGCGCAGTCGTCCCCATGCCGACGTTGCCGGCGTTGTCCACGAAGAGCGCGTCGACGGGCGATCCGTCGGCCGCATCAAGCGAATGCCCGTCACCGGCCCCGCCGCCGCCGGCGGTCAATTGCGTCGTGCCGTCGGGGAATTTGAACCCGCCGATGGTGGACTCGATGATGCCCGAGGTGGTCAGGTTCTCGTTGTCGAATCCGATCGTTCCGGTGGTCGCGGTGATCGTGTCGGTGGCACCGTCGATGACGATGGAGTTGCCGGTTCTGAGCGTGCCGGTGGCTTTGATGTTTCCCGTGACGTCCAGTGCCTCGGTCGGAATCGTGTTGCCGATGCCGACCTTGCCGGTGCTCTTGATGATCATCGTGGTCGTCTCGACGCCCGATGCTCCGCGCTTGAACTCAATGTCCGAGTTGTCCGCGCCCCCGCTCACCTTGATGCGCGTAGCCTGACTCAAGGCGGTATCTTCGGTCGTCACGTCCAGCGAGAGGGCCTCTTTCTTGAGACCGGCGCTGGAACCGCCGGTGGTGCTCAGGCGGATGCCGCCGTCGACAACGTCAAGCTTGTCGGCAGGCGTGTCGGTACCGATGCCGACCTTTCCAGTCGGCTTGTCGACGGTGAACGCGCCGCCCGCCTTGAATGTGCCGGTGACGTCCATGTCCTTCGGCCCGCAGATGTCGGGGCAGATGAACTCGGCATTCAACGCACAATTCGCGTCCCAGGGCAGGGTGCAGCATTCCGGGATTTCGAAGCAGACATTCGCCGCGCATGTGGCGTCGCTGCAGCTGGTGGTGCCGTGGGCGGAACAGCAGTCCGAGGTCGGCGCGAAGGAGACTTGGGCGTCCAACGTCAGCGGCGTGCCGTCGGTCTTGCTGATTGAGTCCGCCGTGATTACGAGCGAGGAGACCGGTCCGAAGGGGCTGATGGGTCCGATCGATACCTTGTTGGTGGCCTTTACGTCGGTGCCCTTGACCTCACCGGTAACGTCCACGTTCCCGGTCATCTTGGAGTTCCCAGCGACCTGAAACTTCTCGGCACTCAACGTCGGATCCGTTCCGACGCCCAGTTTGCCGCCCGCGAACTTGGCCACCTCGGTAGTGTCTTCCTTGAAGATGTGGGTTCTTCCTGCGCCTACCTTGAACTCGATATCTTCGCCGGCGTCCAAGGTGAACTTTCCGGTTGCGGGGTCCTTGGTCATTTTGGCCGGGGTGCCGCTGCCAGGGATCAGAATGATCTCTGATTTACCGCTCGGGTCCGACGTCTCGACCTTGATCTCCGCAGCAGGTCCGACGCTCTTGACG
>JAJDDR010000399.1 GCA_029260255.1 Phycisphaerae bacterium | reverse complement strand
CACCCCGACGTGATCCTTGATCACTCCGATGGTCAACCCGCCGTCCGGGACGCTGTCGCTCAGATTGGTACTGACGTTTGAGTTGAACCGCTCGAACCGATCCGTCGGAAGATCGCCGAGGCTCAAGTCCGTCACCGCCGTCGAGAGGGCGCCGAGCAGCTCCAGATCAACCCCACCGACCACCGTGAAGTCCACGCCCAAGGCGTTGTCGTCATTGAGAGTAACCCCCAGAATGGTCGCTTCCACGAGTACCTGAGTCGGAGGAATGTCCAACTCGCTCAACGTCGCCGCGACGTGCTCCAGCACTTCGGGCCTGTCACGCACCGCCAAGTAGTCCTGCCGCGCCATGTTGTCGCCACCCGCCTTCTCGGCGTCGGTGCCAAGTCCATGCTCGGGCTTCGGGGCGGCCACCGCCGTGCCGGAATCGCTCAGCATCGGCGTCACGACGGCCAGTGCGTCTTGCGACGTGCAGAAGTAGAGTGGGAACAGGCGCGTTTCGGGTGGCGTTTCGTTGGCCGCGATCTCCGCCAGTTCCCCATTCGCGTGGACGAAAATGAAATCGCCTTCCTCGCGATAGCCGGCGCCGTTCGAGGCCAGGACCGCGCGCAGCGCCTCCTCAAACGTGACGTTGTAAAGATGGGCAGTGACGATACCCGTCACTTCCGGAGTCGCGACAATGTTACGCCGACTTTGGATCGAGAGGGTCTCCAGCACGGTTGACAGCGGCAGGCCCGCAACGTGCATCTCGACCGTACCGGATTTGGAAACCACGATGTAGTCGGAGTCCGGCGCCCGCGCTTCGGCGTCGACCGGCACGCCGGATGAGCGGCCGACGTCATCGCCGGAAACCGTCCGTGTGCTCCCGCCGTCGCCCGTGGCGCTCCCCCGGTCCCGGCCGGGATCTACCTGTTCCGGTCCGCCATCACCTCCGGCGCACGGCGTGACACCCTGCCCCCATGGGTTCTGACCGAGCAGCGCGAATGCCGCGACCGCCCAAGACCAAATCCGTCGGTTGCTCCGAGGCGCGTGGGCCATCGGATTCTCTCCTTCGTGTGACGCGCCAGAGACCGCGCATCAGTCCATGCGCAGCGTAAGCCGGGTCGTCCCACCGCTAGTCAAATCTACTGTGCCCGGCGATA
Organism: Phycisphaerae bacterium; assembly: GCA_029260255.1. Lineage (GTDB taxonomy): Bacteria > Planctomycetota > Phycisphaerae > UBA1845 > UBA1845 > OFTM285. The sequence goes on along the minus strand of JAJDDR010000399.1, from coordinate 7,764 downwards.
TGGACACCACCTCGAACTTGCCGATCGCGTCTCCTATCCGAACGCGCTTCCCACTGATTACGGCATAGTGTTGCCCGCTGTCGGTCGGTTCCGTCAGCGTTAGTTCAAGCACCAGGGACGGGGCGGTCTCGCCCGGATCGTCGTCCCGTGGCCTCACGGTCGGCGCTGTTCGCTCCGTTTGCGCGTGCCCCGACCAGTCGCTCCCGAACAGGTTGCGTTCCGGATTCTCCGGAAGATCGGGCATCGGCGGACGCTCAACGCGCGCAGGGCTCTGGGGTAACAGTTGCGCCGGCACGGCTGTTACCACGCTCGTTGTCGGCGGCATCGCTGCGGCCGTTTTCGGACCCTTAAACGCCAGGCGGATCACAAGCACCACCAGCACCAGGAACAAGATCCCAAGCGCCGCCGTCTTGCCCGGAGAGCTCTTGGCCTGGATAGCCAAGACCCTGCAGAGATGTGCACCACTAAGACCCATGTTTCGGCTCAGGTCGATTCGTAGAAGATCCTCATCGTCAACTCGGTTCTCAACACGCCGGGTTCGCTGTCCGCACGCCGCTCGTCCCGGTCCACGCGCCTGACGAGGAGATCGGTCACGTGAACCGCGCGTGGCAGGCTCTCGATCTCCCGCAGAAAGCTGAAGCTGCCGTCGAAGTCTGATTCGTAGCTGATCTGAATCGGAAGCGCGGTGATTGGCCCGTGCGTTTCCGGGCTCATGGGAGTGATTCTCCGGTTTCGCAGTGCCAACCGCTCCGCAATCGCGGATGCCTGTTCGACAAACGAGCCGACGTCTGCGGCGAGCGTGATCCGGGTCCGATAGTCGACCAGGAGTGTGTTCGATTGCTCCACGCTGGACTTGATTTCGGAGAGTTGTGCGACGGCGGCGTTTCCACGGGCAAGTTGCTGTCTCATGATTCGCGCCGACACGAGCAGTGCCGACAGGTCCCGGCGCTGCGGTCCGAAGAGCAAGAAGCAGAACGCAATCGTCATGCCGACCCCGGTGCTCATCACGATGTAGCTTTGAACGCGGCTTGACATCTTGCCTACTCAAACTCCGGAAACAAGCATGTCAGCTTGAACTCGCGCACCTCGCGCCCCTCGACAACAACGGGATTGGAGTAACCCAACCGAACATTCCGAAACAGCGCGGACTCGCTCATGCGCGCCATGAACCTGCCGACGTTGACGTCGAGATCGGTCCATCCGGTGACCTCGAGCTTGCTCATTCCGTCGATCCACGTTGCGTCCACGCCGCCCGGCAGGTCACCCGTGTCACCGATCTTGCGTTTCTGAGCTACGTGGACCTTGGTAAGGGCGGTGGCGTCGGGCATCGCATGGGCGAGTTCGGCCAGCACGCGGTAAAGCGGAGCGCCGCCCGCAACATCGGACAGAAGCTGCCGCTTGTCGCGAACGTCGTCCAGATGCACCAGCATCGCGTCGATCCCCTTGAATACCTTCGCCTGACTCTCCAGATCTCCCTGAAGACCGGCCATCTCCTGACGGGCGATCGCCTTCCGGGCGTACGCGCCAACCGATCCCAGAATCAGCACCACCGCGAGGACGCCCAGGAACGTGACGCGGATTACCACGTTGCGCTTGCGCGTACGCCGCACGCGGTATCGGTCCGGACGAAAGTCGATCTCCTTCATCAGCCCACCATCTCGACGGCACACGATGCCGGCTTCATGGCCAATCCGACGGCGGTCGTCCACTCCGCAGTGGGACCGTGATCCTCGAATATCGGCGACGGGCACGCGTGTGTTGCGTTCCGCAGCGGGAAACCGACGTGGCAGTGCAGGCGGGTGGCTTCCGACAGGAACTCGAGGTGTCGGGCGTTGAGAGATTCACCCCCTACGCACGTCACCGCGTCAGGCCGCACGCCGCGGTAGGTGACCGCGTAGTACCGCAGACAGAGGCCGATTTCCTTGCCCAGTTTTTCCCACGCGGGACGCACGGCCTCGTCCACGGAGTCCGCTGTCGCCCGGTCGATATCAGTGTGACGTTCTCGCCGATCGGTGCGGTCCTCGCCGACCCGACGGCGCAGCTCGCCCGCCTTCACGAAATCCACCGACAGGCGACCCGCGACCAGTTCGTCGAATGTCGAGCCTCCCACATCGAACGAGCGCGTGAACGCGATCTGATTCCCCCGTGTGATCACGATCCGCGTGCCGGACCAACCCATGTCCAGGAATACGTTGGCTTGGTCTTGATCCTCCGTTCGGCGCAAGAAGCGTTCGAACGGGCGAAACGTCGCACAGAGCGACGCGTCGATGCCGGCCGACTCCAGCCCCACCTCCGACAGGAGTTCGAGGCGCTCGCGAATCGGGGATGCGGGCGTGGCGAGGACGATCACTTCCTGCTGCCGTTCGGCGGCGCCGGCAACCGGTCCGGCCGGAAGGAACCGAATCTCCGCGTCGTCACCCAGCCCGGCGATTCGCTCGCCGGCCTCGAAACGAACGGCCGACGCCATTTCACTGTCCGGCATCTCCGGCAGACGGATGTTCTTGACAGAGAGCTGCCGCTCGTCGAGTGCCGTGACGGACTCTCTGCCAATGAACCGCTGGCGCTTCAGTATGCCGCGAAGAGCCTCGACGACTTCGCCCTCAGGCCGAGGGGTCCCTTGAGCCCGACACGGATAGACGTGGTGCGCCGCGGCAACGACCTCGATCCGGTCGTCCCGGCCCGCGAGTTGCATCACCCGCAGGGCATGCGAGCCGAAGTCAATCGCAATGGGTCTCGCCTTGTGTCTCAACAGCGGCATTCAGGTATCCGTCCCTCTGCGGTCGTGGACTTCTCTCGGCGCACGCGTCTCGGCGAACACGCAGCGCAGCGACGAGCCGTGCCGCCCATCGCCACTTCGGCACGGACGATAGTGGATGCGCCGCGAAGCGTGACGGTTCGCGCGGAGCAGGGCGGCGATGGATTCGACGCGCGCCGTCATGGACCGGCGCTCAGTAGCTTATATGCGCCGTGTCGTTCGCCCGAAACGTGCCTATACTCGCATCGTAATACCACGCGCTGGAATCCGCCGCACCGGCGCTGATCGTGGCGGTGTTGGTGAACGGATTGTTTGGAATGCTCAGCAGGTAAGGACCATAAGGATAACTCGCAGTCCCGATCGCCGCCGTAGTGCCATCGGCCTTGCTGGACAACGTCATCTGGTTCGTGAACGTCGCCAAGGCAGGCCACGAATCGCTGTGTTGCAGCTTGTAGAGCTGAAGTTGCGTGCGTATGGTCGCCAGATTGGTCTGCAGCGCGCTCAGGTTGGTGTCCGAACTCGCGTCGGTATACTGAGGTATTACAACCGCGGCCAGGATGCCCAACACGATGACGACAATGAGGACTTCGATCAGCGTGAAGGCACGAGTGATACGGTTTGATCGCATAGTAGTTGATTCTCCACGGGCGCGGCTCGCATCCGGGGCCGCTTCCGTCAATGCGCCCTCGCTGAGAGAGGACGCTCCTGCATGAACCACCACTGTGGTGGAGATACCTCTATTGCATATCGGTCGAGATTGAGGCCTATATCAGCTATCGCCATGAGTTGGTGTGAATTCTCGGGGTTGGCAAGTCGATCGCGTATTCTCGGACCGATCGGAGGACGGTACCAGCAACGCGCTCGCGCTCGACGTTGCGTTGCGCCACCAGGACGGTCGCGTGCGGTGGCGATTCCAAACCGACGCCTGCACGGCGTTGAACTTCATCACGCTCGCTCCCGACGGAACGATCTACCCCAGCGACCGCGGGCGCCGGTACGATCGCGCATCCCGCTCCACCAGAGTCTGCGGCCACGCGAAGTCGGAAAACACGCCGCCGGTATGCACGAACACGACCGGGTGTTCCTGCCCGAATCGCCCATCCCGCAAGCCATCCAGTAGCGAGCAGAAGGCCTTGCCCGTGTACACGGGATCCAGAACGATGCCCTCAGTTCGAGCAAGCAGACGAATCGCGTCGATATCCGCCACATACGGAACTGCGTAGCCCGCACCGACATAGCCATCGCGAAAGCTCATCGCAGAATCGGCGAAGTTAATCGGCAACCCGAACTGCTCGATCGTTCGGCGGCAGAGGTCGGCGATGGCGCGCGTATGATAAGCGACGTCGTCACTGACCGGGACACCCCACAACTTCATGTCCGTCAATTCGTATAACAGTGTCCCCAGCAACGAACCCGCGTACGTTCCCCCGGACGAAACCGGCATGACCACGTCGCACTCCGTTACGCCCGCGTGGCGGAGTTGGTCCGCGAGCTCGGCGATGGCACGGATGTAACCCCAACACCCGATCGGCTCGGAAGCGCCCATCGGAACCCAGCGCGGTCGGCGACCCTCGGAATCCAAGTCGGCGAGAACGGACCCGATAATGTCATCGCGGTTGTCTTCGAACTCATCGCGCGGGTAGCCGCGTATTTCCGCGCCAAAGAGAACGTCCAACAGGTGGTTGCCTTGCGGTTCTGACGGCGGCTCGGGACGAATAAGCAAAACGGAACGCATCCCGAGCTTGGCGCACACCGCCGCCGTCGCGCGGCAGTGGTTCGACTGGCAGGTCCCTTCGGTCACGAGCGTGTCACATCCGCATGCGACGGCATCAGCCGCGGCGTATTCGAGTTTGCGCACCTTGTTGCCGGATAGCTCGAGACCGGTCAGATCGTCGCGCTTCATCCAGACCTGACCGGTACCGAGTTCTCTCTCCAGGCGTTCCAGACGCACCAGTGGCGTCGGCAGCGCGGCCAGGGGCAGACGATTCGGTTCCTTCGAGGGCATTGTTGTTCTTGTCGCGCTCATCGCTTGCGGCCTTGTTCACCGGTCAACAGTGTCGAATCGCGGCACTCATGCAACTCCGCCGTGAATCGACGGTCCGGGAGGTTGTCCGGCGATGATGCCGGCCTCGGTGTCCAACATCTCATTCCACCGATCCTCCACCTTGACAATGTCCGGCAGCGATCGGGCGAGATCGATGAAGATGCGGTAGTGACCCTCTTCCGATGCGTAAAGGTCGCGATAGACTTTCGCCATTTCCGCATCGCCGCAGTGCGCTCCGAGCAGCGCGAAACGCTCGCAAGATCGAGCTTCGATCAAGGCGCTGACCATCAGGCGATCCATCAACTCGTCCGGACCCGCGCCGAGACGCACCAGGCATCGGAGGTCGGATGCGTATTGGCACCGGTGGTTGCGTGTGAGCTCGCCCCCGCGTCTTGCCAGAAGCCGCACGACGATCGCCAGGTGCTCCACTTCGTCACGGGCGATCGCCGTCATCTTCGTGACCCAGTTCTCCGGGGGGTTGGGCTCCGGCCAACGATGAAGAAGATCCAGCGCGTTGGTGGCCGCCTTCCGCTCCAAGTGGGCGTGATCGTTGAGCAGGGCGAGGGGATGGCGCAGCGCCGCCGGAGCCCATTCTGGGGGCGTCTGCCAACGCAGCGGAAGGTCACTCGCCAACACCGGTCTCCAGGGGGTCGTTCGGTTTTCTCCCGTGGCAGCGTACAGCGACCGGCCGGGCGTGAAAACCCCACCCAAATCGGCGACACCTCCCTACAGCCGATTCAACAGGTGCCTTGGACGATGGGAGTGAAGTCGATACTCTATTGGGTACCGGGACGGTGCTCCGACGTGCGGCGAGCGAGTCGATGCACACCATAATGAAAGGTCTGGTTATGCGCGCGGTACCAATACTGTGGTCAACACTTGTCTTGCGAGGGATGGCAATCGTCTGCGCCGCCGCTGCTTTGGCGTCCGCTCAGAACGACGCACCGATCAGCAGTCGCCAATTGTCGCGCCAATTCAACGCGGCACATCAAGCCAAGAACTACGAGCGCGCCATCGACATCGGCGAGAAGTGGACCTCGCTGAAGCCAAAGGACGACGGTGCGGCCTACAATCTGGCATGCGCCTACGCAATGAACGGCGATACGGAAGACGCCGTCAAGTGGTTGAACAAGAGCGTCGAGAACGGCTGGGATGATGCGCAGCACATCAAGCTGGATTCCGATCTCGACTCGATTCGCGAATCCCCCGGCTACGCCGCCGCGCTGGCCACCGTCGCCGAACGCGAACAGGCCAAGCTGGACAAGTTCATCAAAGCCGTCGAAAAAGCCGAGCCCGTCATCTATGCACCTCCGGGTTATGACGCGGCCGCACCGCCACCGTTGATCATCGCGCTGCACGGTCGCGGCTCGGTCGCCAAGGAGATCGCCGACGCCTGGAAGCAGGCCGCGGCAAACGCCGGCGCCATCCTCGTCGCACCGCGCGCCGTACACGGCGTCATGTCCGGTGGTGCTCGCTGGGGTACCGTGGAGCAAACCGAATTGATCATCGACAAGGCCCTGCAAAACGTCGCCGACTCGTATAAGTACGATGCGGACCGCGTCATCCTCACAGGATTCTCCCAAGGCGGGTTCATGACCTTCAATCTCGCCGTCCGCAGCCCGGAACGCTACCGCGGCGCCATACCGGCCGCCGGGCGATACGAGCCGCGACTCGTCGACGTCAAGTCCCTTAGCCCGTCGACTTCCCCGAGATTCTACATCATGGTCGGCGACGCGGATGGTGTGTTGGAAACGAACCGTGCCGCCGCGAACGATCTCCAGGCCGCCGGAGTGGCCGTCGAGTTGGCTGTGTTTCCCGGTGTTGGCCACTCTTTCCCCGACGATCATGTAAAGGAGCTCGGCAAGGCGGTTCGATTCGTCCTGGCGAAGGACTGAGCGCGCCGCCCGCGGATCGCGAGAGGCTGGTCACCATGAAACCGCGTCACCGTGACTGGGACGGAGGACAATGCAGCAAGTGCGGCGGGCGCGTTGCGATGGTAAGCCTCACTACGTGTCCTGACTGCGGAGGTCCGATCGCGCCGGTCACACGCCATCAGCGCACGCGCAAGACTGGGTGGTTCGCGCTGACGCCGATGCGATACCAGCAGGAGTACCTCTGGTTTGTCTTCGTCTCCGCCCTCGACGTCATGCTGACCTGGACCATCCTTGTGCTGGGAGGCTCTGAGGTGAACGTGGTGGCCGACGCCGTGATCGCCCGTGCCGGCTTGACGGGCATCGTCGCGTACAAGTTCAGCCTCGTGGTCTTCGTTATCATCATGTGCGAAGTGGTTGGTCGGCGCCGACCGCACGTCGGGCACAAGCTCGCCGAATGGGCCGTGGCGATCACCGCCATTCCCGTCGTGCTCTCCTTCGTCCAGCTGTTTGCCGCGGCATGAGCATACGCGGCGTCCGGGTCCGTTCGCCGTTTCCGGGAAGCACCCTGTAGCCGCGGAAACATGCGTTTGCCGGCGGTTGACGCCTGGGGCGGCCGGGCGCATAATGCTTCGTTCGCAACGGTGCGAGGAGAACACCCCCATGGGACATCGAAGTGATCGTTTCCGCATCCGCAACGAGGACGCGGCTGAGACCAAGATCGTCAACCGAGGTTTCAAGGTGAAGGAACGGGTCCGGCGCGATACCCGCATGATCAGCTCGGTCAAATCCGGCAGCCTCCCGTTCACACCGGAAATCATGAGTTGGCTGAGCGTCAAGCTCGACAAGAAGGCGAGCAAGGTCACCGCTGAAGACGTCAAAGCCCTCCTCACCTCGGCCTAGTGTATTGTCTCAGCCGGATCGCATTTTTCCGAGCCCCGACCGTGAGGGAGGGGACACCGGGGTGTGACCATCGATTGTGGCATGCCAAGGGTAGGGCGGGTTCCACCCGCCTTCTTGCACCATTGCGGCGGGTAAAACCCGCCCTACCCAATGCGGCCGAGGCACCCTGCCACAAGGAATGGTCACACCCG
>JAJDDR010000398.1 GCA_029260255.1 Phycisphaerae bacterium | reverse complement strand
TGACCGCGTCACCCAGCGGGAAACTCGGCGACGCGCGTACCAACGTCGGCCGCCACCTGCGCATCCCAGACCAACTCGATGAAACTCGGCATCGGATGCCCCGGCTGACCCGCGCGCACCTTGTGCAGCAGTTCCCACGGGTTGTGGTTGGCCACGTCGCCCAGGAACTCGGGGTTCTCCGGCGTTCCGAAGTTGATGTCCTGACCGAACGGGCCGTGACAATTGAGGCAGGCCAACTCGTAGATCGTCACACCGGCCGCGTGATCTCCGATGAAGGCGCCCGTCGCGTCGATGTAAACGTCGGTGTCCACGAGATGCTCGCGCAGGAACTTCGTCAGATCCCAAATGTCACTGTCCGTCAGTCCGAGGGCACCGAAGCCGTGACCGTTCGGCGCCGTATCGTTCTTCAGCAGGTCAAAGATCTGATGCGAAGTAAGCTGCGTGCCGAACACGCCGCGGATGCCGGTGAAGTGACTCCCGCTGCCGTACGCCCCGTCGACGCCCTTGTAGTCCCACCCGTGACATTCCTTGCAGCGGAACGTTGCGTTCCCCGACTGTTGCCCGGCGGCCGGGTACAGCGGGTGGTTCCCCGTGGGCGTTGGAGCGCCATTGACGATCCACCACTTGTCATACAATCGCGCCCCGCGTCCCGAGCGCGCGTTTCTGTACTCCAGCGGACCCTGTGCCGTCGGACCGGTGAGCGACGCGAAGAATGCGTCGTAGTCATCCAGATCGATCGTCCCGCCCGCGTCCAGGTCGACGAGCCCGCAGCCGTCCGACAGTGGTGCCGTATCGAAGCACTCCTGAAGCGCGGCGAAGTCGGAGAAGTCGACGTCTCCGTCCTCATCGCCGTCGCCCCCGACGAACGGCTCGACGAATGTCACGCTCAGATAAACCGTGTCGCCCACGGATGTGAAATCGTTATCGACCGCATTGCCCGCCGCGTAGAAGCCGATCGGTCCCGCCGCCTGCGCCGGTGCCTGCCAACTGAAGTTGAAATCCGCCATACCCCCGGCCTGCTGCCAGTCGGCGATCGAATTCTCCATTCCGTCCAATGTCTGCGCGACGTAGGTGTGCTGGCCGTCGTCCAGAAGTTGAGTATTGATTGGATCCGTAATGATGATCGTGCCGACGAACTGTCCGCCCGCTTCAACACCCAACTCGAAACCGGCGCCGACTTGGGTTGCGTCCGCCACGCGCACGGAGAGGTTGTAGATTTCGCCTGGAACGTACGCGCTTGGCAAACCAAGGACCTCGGTGAACCCGGGTCCCGAAGCGTATCCGTGGCAGAATGTGCAGCTCTGACCCGAGGCCGTCGGTCCGCCGGAGAACCCTGGAAACGGCCCGAAGCTATTGCCCATCACTGGGCTCGTACCGAGTACGCCCACGACCAACGCATGGGGAACTAGAGAGTGGCGCAACGACTGCCTCACAGCATTTCTCCTCGCAACCTATTCCCGCTTCGGCTGGAAAACCGACCCAACACAGGTCGACCATTATACGGGAGTTGCCCGCGGCGTTCCAGCGGTTCGTGAGGCCCCGCGCCGAAGCGTGAGAATGAATCGCGAGTTCAATTCCTGGCCGGCGCGCGGATTGGGGCCGGCAACCTGTCTGATGCGCCGGCCCCGCCAAGTTCTGAAATCGTCGTCCGGACCCGCGAGCCGGACGCACCGGGAGCGAGCGATCAGCGAACGCCGCGCCGCCGCCACGCGCACAAGCCCAGCCCGAATGCCATCAGGCTGACGCTTCCCGGTTCCGGAGTAACGTGCACGTAAAAGTGCTCGTCGGTGTAGAAGAATCCGGGCTGACCGGCCATCGCGAATTCGAGGTCGTAGAAGTCCGGATCGGTCGCCGCGCCGATCTGCATCGTGTAAGTCAACAACTGCGGTTCGGTGAACAGAACGCCGTCTGTCTCGGTGCTGGTGAAGTACGGGCGAGTGGGATCCGGAAAAGTGTCACCGATCTGGAAGAACCAGCCCGAGTCACCCGTGTAGTCCAGCGTGCCGAAGCCTTCCACGCCCGGGATTTCCATCCGCTTCAGCTCGACCGCGTAAACGTGATCCTGAAGGTTACCGAAGTCGACCATCACCTGCAGGTCGAGCGTGCCGCCCGGCGCGACCTCGAAGAACTTCAACAACCCGCGATCGGTCGCGCCCGTGGCCGACTCGTCCGGGTCGACCATGCCGTCGAAGCCGACCACCGACAGCGCGGGAACCGCCGGTTCGCCGCCGTTGTGGCAGTCGCTGCAGTTACGGCCGAAATTGGGCCGCGCCGATGCAATAGTTCCCGCTAACAGAACAACGGATGCGCACAGCGCAAGACGGTGTGTAGACATAGGGCCTCCTCCTACTGTTCGTTCACATCGGGTTTTGCCCAAAGTATCGCGCGAGGTTCACAACTCGACGACGAAGCCCGGACACATCATTCAACGGAAATGGTAACCCAAAAGACCACCCATTACAACGGAACAACCACCACTCCGGTTAATGAGATGAATGGTCCGGAAGCCGCGGTTTGACCCCTACCGGGATTAGAAGAACCACTTGGCAAACTTCAGAACGCCTTGGCTCCACGGAACGCGGTGCGAAATGCCCGAGGCGTTCTCAAACCGAGCCACGTTCTCCAGGTACCATTCGTAGTTGCGAATCAGTGCGTCTTTGTTCGAATAGCGCGGCGCAAACCCTAAAACCCGTTCAGCCTTTTCGATCGATACGAACGAGTCCTTCGAGGCCGTCTCATAAACCCACTTGTACAGCGGAGATAGCTTCAGCAGTTCCAGGAATCGAAGCGTCCAGATCATGGGCGCCGCGGGGAAGCCCCTGATCTTCTTGCCGAACCCGGCGCGATCCAGAACAGCCTGATAGTCCTCTCGCATCGTCGTGAATTCGCGCGCACCGATGTTGAACGTGTCGTTGGCCCGCTCCGCATCGACCGTGGCACACAGATGAATGGCCTCACAGAGGTCCTCGACGTCCAGCAGTTGGTAGCGGTTCCGACCACTGCCGATCATGGGGAACCCCTTGCCGTCCTTGGCCCAGTCGTACAGCAAGGCGAACACGCCGAGCCGTTCAGGCCCGATAAAGGACTTCGGTCGCACGATCGGTACGCACATGCCTTTGTCGCGGATATCGAGGCACACCTTCTCCGCCTCTATCTTCGCGATGCCGTACGGACCAACGCCGTCGAGCTTGTCGTCTTCACGCAGCGGATGATGGTCCGGGATTCCGTAAACGGCCGTCGACGAAACGTGAATGGCGCGCCGCACGCGGTGTACCAGCGCGGATTCCATGACGTTCCGCGAGCCGTCGATGTCGGTCGTGAAGATGTCCCGCTTCGTGTACAGCGGCAGCGCCGCCGCCGTATGCACGACGATGTCTATTCCTTCCATGGCCTGATCGACCTTCGCCCGGTCCCGGATGTCGCCGGTGATCGCCGTCACGCGGTCCTTGACGTCGTCGTAGTCGAATTCGGCGATGTCCAGCGATGTGACCTTGTGCCCCTTTTTCAGGAGGAACCTAGCCAGATTGATACCCAGAAACCCCGCGCCGCCGGTGATAAGGTACGACGCGTGGTCCATCTCGGCATTTGAACGATCAGCGCTGCCTGTGTCCGTCATGGTGTCCGTCGTCTCATTCGGGGTTGGGTGCCGCCTGGGTCATCGGTCGGTTGATGCCCAGCCATCCGCTCGCGTCGGTCCGGTCGCCCCACCGATCCTCGGTGATAATAGCCAGTGCCAAAAGCGTCCAGATGATGATCGTGGCCTGAAACGCCCGGTCGCGCCGAACGATATCCGTCGGTCCGTGCATGGTGCCCGACTCGACCAGCATCGCATACCGAAACACACCGTACACCACCAGCGGCAACGTATAGAGCAGATGCTCCTTCGGAAACGTCGTCGAGATGTCGCGGTCCATTGTGTACAGCAGGAAGGTCATGATCGTGATGCCCGCCGAAACGCTGATCAGGTTGTTCAAGAGCTCCGGTGTGTAACGCAGCAGCGTCTGCCGATGCTCCGCCGCCTCTTCGAGCGAGTCGAACTGCGCGATCTCGCAACGACGCTTGCCGAATCCCATGAACATGCACAGCGTGAAGGTGCAGACGATAAGCCACGGCGACACGTACGCCTCGACCGCTTCCGCGCCGGCCGTCGCACGCAGCACGAAACCCACCGCGATGATGATGACGTCCAGAATCATACGCCGCTTCAGCGCCAGCGAGTAGGACAGGATCATCAGAAAGTACGCGCCGATCACGGCCGCCACGGCACCCGGCAACGCCCCCACGCTGACAGCCATCGCAGCCGCGAGAAGCAGCACCGCCCACACCACCGCGCCCGCCGGCCGGACGGTGCCGCTCGCGATCGGCCGATGTCTCTTCTTCGGATGGACGGCGTCGACACCGCGGTCCAGCAGGTCGTTGATCACGTAGCCCGCGCTGGACACCAGGCAGAACGCAACAAACACGATCGCCGTCATTGCCAGAGAGTCGGCGTCGAACTTCTGCGCGAACACAGGCCCGGCAAGAACCGCGAGGTTCTTGATCCACTGCTCGGGGCGCATCAGCTTGAGATAGTTCAGCATGGTCCGCTGCCGCCCCACATGGGGCACGATGCCATCACTTTGCAGGAACCGGGGACGGCTTCCGTCCACCGGCGCGGCCGTGCCTGCCTCCGTGCGGTCGTCCGGGGATTCTCGCTGCGCGGAGCCCGAGATGACGGTCACCGCGCGATAAGATAGCGTCGCACCGCACCGCCCACAAGCACAATCGGGTGGTTTGTTTGTTGATGGGTGTGGCCAGGGATTTTGGCAAGCCAAAGGTAGGGCGGGTTTCACCCGCCTTCTCGCTCGGTGGCGGCGGGTGAAACCCGCCCTACACGCGCGATGCCAAGAAGAATAACCACACCCTTTGTTGATGGTCATATCCGCATGTCGCCAACCGCTCCAGTCATTCCGAGTTGCGGACCTGCGTTGCCGACCACGGGTGAAAGGAACCGCCCGAGTCGGGTGGCCCATCGCTTCAGCGGTGGGGGGCACGACGATACCGGTCGTCGCCGATACGCTTGCCGATCGTCGGTGGATCGTGTCCTTCAATTGACGGGAACCGGCTGGAATGGGCAGGTCGGATTGTGGTAAGATACTTCACGGAAGGGAAAGAGATGACATGCGGCACTTCGACCTCACAACGATGGCGGGTTTGGCTGTTCTGGTCGTGGGCGCCGGGGGAGCGCGGGCGGAGGGCATCTGGTCTCCGTGGCACGCGTTCTGCGGGAGCGCGACGGCCAACGTGTTCGACGGCGGGCCCCCGCTGCACGCGGACGGCTGCCTCGCCGATCCGAGCGAACCCTTCGCGGACGTCGCGCTATCCGATTTCACCCAGCCGGGGTCAATGGGCGCGGGCGCATCCGCATCGACGCGGTCGAGCGTTTATGCGTTCGTAGATCAACTGTCGGTCTCGGTACGTTTGAGCGCGGGCTACAGTCCCTCCGTTTTTCCGGGCGGTGACAACCCCGGCGGGGAGGCCGACGCGGAACTGTCCTCGGTCATCGAGTTTACCATGCCGGTCGATGAGCTTGACTGGGATCATGGCCTCCGGCTTATCGAGGACGCGCCGTTCTTCGAGGGATCGACGCTCATCACGGTGGAAAACGTGACACAATCGCAGACGCTGCTGACCCTGACCGAGAACACCAACATCGTCTTCACGACGCTGCAAGGCGCCGCGGGCGACCTGATCCGCATCACGTCGGACATATCCGGCGCCGGGAGCATGGGCCCCGGATCCCGCAAGGAGTATGTTTCACGTGTCACCATGCTCTTCGTCCCAGAGCCGCACGCGTGGATGCTGCTTGCGATCGCCATACCGCTGATTCGGCGTCGCACACGCAACGCCTGAAACAGAGGAATCGCCTTCTCTCATTTCCATTAACAGTACAGCGCAAGGTCGACACACTGGCAGAACCGCGACTGCTAAGGAGCGGCCCCGAACCCTCGCAAACGCCTCATGCGCGCGAGGCCGCTTCCTGACGGGCGCGGTCCTGACCACTTTGCGCTGTACGGCTAAACACGGTTGTAGTTTCTCAAGATCGCCAAAGGCAAAGAAACTCCTAAAGCTCCGCCTCGGGAGGCGGCGGGCCTTCTGTCGCCCTGATAGGGCTTGGTGCTCTTGGATCGCCCTTCATCTCCCCGGGGCTGACGCCCCTGGCTATTGACTGACGCCCTTGCAGGGCTCTGTGGCTGCATTCGGCAAAAGTCCACAGTCCGAACCGATTGCGACACGGCTGCCTCATTACATGCGGCTGACGTGTTACCATCAACAATCTCTTCCGCAAGAATACCGCACAGTCGCGCTGGGGAGCCGCACCCCGTGATCGCCTTCTGTACGTTCGCGCACAACAAGGTGACTGCGGGCCACGATTCACCAGCAGCATCCTCTGGGGGAACACGGACAACGCGACGTCCGTCGAACAGGCCCAGGTGTACGAGGGCGACGGGGAACACGCGGAGGTCGATCCGCCGTTGTATCGCTACAACGGCATCGCCGAGTTCAGCCAGTTGGGCGGTGACAACGTCGGGAACATCAACGCGGACCCACTGTTCGTGGATCCCACCGGTATCAGGGGGACTCCCGCCGACGACTTCCGGGTCAAGGCAAGGCGTCTCGCCACCGGCCACGCAGGTCTGGTACTTGGAGGCGCTGCCGACCCGCCCGTAGCGCGGCATCGAGAACGACATGCTCAAAGCGATGGGTCCGGAAGACACAAGGAACTCCGGGCCCATCGTTGCGTCTGAGCGGCTTGGGTGGGCGTGCCGGCCGGAACGGAACCCGCCCGAACCCCGCTTCCGCGGCTGCCCGGGGGGTCTTGCGAGTGCGACTCGATCCAACTAGACTCCCCCACCTGTGAGTAACGCGTTCGCGCGCGGTCCGGGTGGGATGGCTCAAATGAGTAGCCGTTCATGACAACCCGCCCCGCTCCTGGTAGGCTCAGGCCTCCGCGGCGCCCCGGTGACACTGAGTAGGCCGGAGCAGCCGTCCAAGACGTTCACCGTGAGTGGAAGAACTCCCGACGAAGGGCTTGATCTGTAAGGAGTATCTATCGTGATGCCGCCGACCCTACGAAGGCGCGTGCTCAATTGGTTCCTCGCCACCGCCTGCCTTGTCTGCGTCACCCCCGCGCCGGCCCGCGGCGAGCAGACACCCAAGGAAGACCTCCAAGCGGCGATTCAACTCTTCGACGAGAACGACTGCGTCGGGGCGCAACATGCGCTCGCCGGGATCGACGTTGATCAACTTGATCCCGAAGACAGGAACACGCACGTCGAATACACCCAACGCGTCGCGTTGGCCGTGTCGATGTTCCAAAAGGCCGAGACCGATTTCGAAGCGTCCGAGTTGGCCCGCGCCGAGGGACGCGTCGACGCCGCACGCAACCTGCTGCGCAGCGTGATCGACAACCGATACGCCGCCAAGGAAACGCGCAAGGCGGCCGAAGCCGACCTTCGCAAGATCGAGATGGCACACCAGCCGCCCCCGGCGGAGACCGCCGCCCCGATCGCCGCGCAACCGATCGACGAATCGGACCCCGACATCACGCGCCAGCGCCGCCAGCTTCGGGCAAAGGTTCTCACGCGCGACGCCGGTGAAGCACTCGAGGCGGGCCGTCTCAGCGAGGCGGAGCGATTGTTCAAGAAAGCGATCGAACAGATCCCCGGATACCCCGAAGCGGTCGCCGGGCTAAAGCGCATCGAGGGACACGAGATGGTCGAGTCCCAGGCACGATCACTCGTTGAGAAGTACCGCGAACGCAACGCCATCAAGTGGCAGCGAACCGTCACCACCTACCGCGGAGCCGAGCGCGAAGTGCGCGAGCACGTCCTCAAGAATCGCTTCCACCAAGCGCGTCAGACGCTGCTGCGGGCGCGTCAACTGGTCGAGTCGGGCAAGGTTGCGGCCGACCCGGTCTCGCGTTACGAGGCGCTGATTCACGATCTCGAATCACTGACGGCCTACGTCGAGGACGAGGAGCGGCGTTTCAACGAGCAGGAAGTCATTCGCCAGCAGGAAGAGGCGCGAGCCGAGCACGCCGATCGATCGAAGCAGCGGCGGCAGAACAAGCGCGAGCGCGTCAACGCGCTCATGAACCAGGCCCTGCAGCACCGCAAGGACCGCGATTACGAATCCTCGATCAACGTGCTACGGCAGATTTCGGCAATCGATCCGACGAACGACAACGCCCGCTGGCTGCGCGAGGTCATCGAAGACCAACAGGCGTACGCCGTTCAGCGCGACATTGATGACGAGATCTCCAAGCAGACGCAGAACATCCTCATCGACATTCAGCGCAGCCGCGTGCCGTGGTGGCAGGAGATCACTTATCCGAAGAACTGGCTCGAGATCATCAGTCGCGAATCTCGGCGCATACCCGGAACGGAAGCCACCGGCGGAATCGATCCGGATTTGCAGTCGAAGCTCGATCTGCCGATTCGCATCGATTTTGACGGCGATCCGTTTGATCAGGTCGTGGAGCGATTGGCCGACGCACACGGAATCAACATCTCCGTCGCCTGGGGAGATCTCGCCGCCGCGGCCATCGATCCGAAGGCCCCGGTCCGGTTGAGACTGTCCAACCCCGTGCCCATGCGTACCGCGCTGCGTGAGGTGCTCGACCAGGTCGCCGGCGGTCACGCGGAGCTGGGCTTCCTTCCCACCGGTGGCGTCGTCAAGGTGGCCACCCGCGAACTCCTCGATCGCCAGACCTACGAAGAGGTCTACGACGTCAAAGACATCCTCATGCCGATCCCGGATTTCAGCGACGCGCCGAACATGGACTTGGCCAGCGCCTCGATCATGCCCGGCACGGGCGACCCGTCGATGCGCCGCTCGAGCAACGGCGGGCAAGCCATGTACCCCAGCGGTTACGGCGAACTGCCCGAGGAAGCCGTCGAAGAGGATGCCAACGCGCTCGTCTCGCTCATTCGCAAGACCATCAATCCGGATAGTTGGCGGTCCAACAGCGGCGGCGGCTGCTCCATCACCGAGATCAACGGGCAGTTGGTCGTCACCCAGACGCCCACCGGCCACGCGCGCATCGGCGGGTTGCTGTCCAAGCTCCGCGAGCAGCGGGCCATTCAGGTCGCCGTCGAGGCGCGGTTTATTACCGTCCAGAGCAACTACCTCGAAGAACTCGGCATGGACCTCGACGTGGTCCTCAACGCGGGCAACGCCGGCTTCGACTTCCTCGAAAACCCCGATCAGCGCGGATCGCTCTTGCTGGACCCGATTCTCGGGTCGCGCCTTCTGTTGCCCAGGTCGTTCTCCCGGCTCGGTTTCACGCCCGGTACCCCAGGAGTCGGCAACGGGCTCAGCACCGGTACCGGCAGCACCACCGGGCTGGCTCAGCCCTTCAACGAAGCCGGATTGGTGCCGCAACGCGGCAACAGCATCACCAGCGGTCGAACCGCAACGCCCATTCCGTTCATCAACAACATTCTCCAGTTGACCGACCCGTCCGGTCTGACCAGCGATCTGCCCGGATCGTTCGCCGGCAACCCCGGTCTCCAGCCGGCGTTCTCGCTGTTCGGCAGCTTTCTCGACAACATCCAGGTGGACTTCCTCGTCAGAGCGACGCAGGCCGACTCCCGGACCAGTCTGTTGACCGCCCCGCGACTGGTCCTGTTCAACGGGCAGCGCGCCTGGGTCGCCGTCGTCAACCAGCAGTCGTTCGTCAGCTCGCTCACGCCGATTGTCGACGCCGTCGGTGCCGCGCCCACCGTGTCAACCATCGAGACCGGTGCCGTGCTCGACGCTCAGGTCACGGTTTCCGCCGACAAACGTTATGTAACCATGACGCTTCGACCCTCGGTAGGCCGATTGCTGGGTATTCAGACCTTCCCGTTCCTGACCGGTGCCAACGCCGGCGAGGGATCATTCGTGCAGTTGCCGAACATCAGCCGGCAGGTGCTCCGAACCACCGTCACGGTGCCAGATGGTGGCACTCTGCTGATCGGCGGGCAGAAACTCGCCGGCGAGATCGAGATCGAGTCCGGCGTGCCCATCCTCTCGAAGATCCCGATTTTCAAGCGGCTCTACTCGTCGCGCACACTCGTCAAGGATGAGCAGGTCCTCCTGATTCTCATCAAGCCGAAGATCATTATTCAGTCCGAGGCCGAGCAGGAGGCCTTCCCGACCTTCAGCCAGGGGTAGAGCCGTGG
>JAJDDR010000397.1 GCA_029260255.1 Phycisphaerae bacterium | reverse complement strand
CGGGGGTTCGAAACCCCTCGGTCACCCAAAGCGCTGCCCTCGCGGGTGGCGCCCCCATGGCCGATCGCTACGATTGTGCCAACAAGCACCTCTAGCTCAATTGGTAGAGCATCGGACTCTTAATCCGCAGGTTCTGGGTTCGATTCCCAGGGGGTGTACCAAGTAAACAAAGGCAAAACGAGGGCCCGCTCCGGCGGGCCCTCGTCGCGTTCGCACACCGTTCGCACACCGATTCTCGCGACCCGCTACCGTCGAACCCATGAACACCAGGGCACGAGAGCAATGAGCCGCGGCTCTGTCACCAAGTACGACGACCACGCCGGCCGGCGCCGGTGGCGGTACCGCGTCGACGTCGCCGGCGGCCGCGGCGCCCGCCGCCAAGTCGAACGGAGAGGATTCCTCACCAAACGCGAAGCCGAAGCCGCGATGGATCTCGTCACCGAGGAACACGCCGGCATCACCGAACACACCGACGAAATGCTCACCGGATTCCTGAACCGGTGGGCCACCCACCGCAGCGACGTCGGCGCGATCAAACCACCAACCGCCTGGTCATACCTCGGGGCGTTCCACAACGCCCGAAGCGAACTCGCCGGCCTCGAGCTCGTCAAAACCACGCCGTCAGATCTCAACACCGTCTACGCATCGATGGCCCGCACCGGCGGCCGCACCGGCACCGGACGCTCCCCTCGAACGATCCGGTTCCTGCACACCCTCATCCGGGCCGCGCTCGACGACGCAGTCGCTCAGGGCCTGCTCGGCCGCAACCCGGCCCGTGCCGCCACTCCCCCATCAGCGAAGGCTGCGACCGCGGCTGAACGTCAGATCTGGACGCCCGACGAAGGTCGTGCGTTCCTCGCCTGGGACAAGCTGCCTGAGAACCGGCGGGCGTGCTGGCTGCTGGTCCTCAACGCCGGGCTGCGCCGCGGCGAGCTCGCCGGCCTCACCTGGGAAGACCTCGACGGAGACGTCCTGTCCATCTCGAGAATCCGTGCGACCGTCGCCGGCGACGTCATCGAAGGCACCCCCAAAACCGAGAGGTCATGCCGCGACATCGTCCTATCCGAAGCGACCCTCGGCAGCGTCCGGTCATGGTGGCGACAACAAGCCGCCCAGTTCCTCGCCGTCGGGCTCGGAGGCGGCGCCACCTACGTGGCCACCAACCGCAACCTCAAACCATTCCCACCCGATGACCTCTCACACCGATGGCGCAAAGACGTCCTCAACGCGGTCGACGCCGGCATCGTCGACACATACATGACGCTCCACGATGGCCGCCACTGGCACGCCACCCAACTCGTCGCCGCCGGCATCGACATGCGCACCATCGCCGACCGACTCGGCCACGCCGACCCCGGATTCACCCTCCGCACCTACGGCCACTCAGACCTCAACCGCCAACGCGCCGCAGCCGCCACCCTCGACGCCATCTGACATGGCCCGCATTCCGTCAAGGTCCACGGACTATGCAAGTTCTCTCCGCCCATGGCCGTCATTCGGGGCTGCTGCACGCGGGCTGTCATCCGCTGTGGGACACTGGCCCGATGCGTGATGCTCGTATAGCTATCGCCGACCTCATGCTGGACGTCAGCAACCCAAGACATGATGAGGCGTCCGGGCAGCGCGAGGCAGTCGCCGCGCTACTGGACGATGGCGCCGACAAGATGGTCAAGCTTGCCGAGGACATCGTAGAGAATGGCCTGAGTCCGATCGACAAACTGCTTGTCATGCCGGACGCTCAGGACCTGTTCACAGTTCTTGAGGGAAACCGGCGTGTGGCAACCCTGAAGCTCTTGGTGAACCCCTCCCTCGCAGATGGGCATGCATCCGAGTCGCAGTTCCGCTTGTTGGCTCAGAGAATTCAAGTTCCGTCGGAACTGCCTTGCGCCGTGGCGGGTTCTAGGGAAGAAGCTCGTCCTTGGCTGGAGCGTAAACATACTGGAGAACGCGGCGGCGCTGGTGTAATCCCGTGGTCTACGGAAGCCTCGCAAAGGTTCAGCCGCAGCCGAGGAACCCAAGCTGATCGAGCACTCACGGTGATTGATGCTCTTGTTTCCACATTCGACGAGAACAAGAAGCTACAGACTGACCTCCAGGTCGTGCGGACGAACAAACTCACCACTCTGGGGCGGCTCGTCAGCGACCCGTTTGTCAGGGAATCGTTTGGCTTCGAGCTGGAGAACGGCGAGTTGTTAGTGCACTATTCCGCGCAAGACTTCGAACCGCTTGTCGAGAAGATCATCTCGGACTTATCAGAGGGAATGACCGTCACTGATCTGAAGTCGAAAACCCAGCGTCGAGAATACGTGGAGAAGATCCGCGAATCTGTTCCTGCGACCGACAGATACGTTGAAGACGCTTCGATCCTCACCTCATCTTCGCCAGCAAAGAAGAAGGCTCGCAAGAAGGCAGCGAAGCCCTCCAAAGTCCCCCCGAAGTCAGTCTTCGACGGACTCGAGATCACGAATCTCGGTTCGCGAGTGGCCGCGATTCTCGCCGAGCTGAAGAGCCTCGACGTGGATACGTACCCAAACGCATCGGCAGTTCTTCTTCGATGCGTTCTGGAGCTATCGATTGATCAGGTCTACAACGAGAAGAATTGGCCCCAGAAGGGTGAGCTAAAGAATCGAGTCAGAAAGTGCCTGCACGAGGTCGACAACACCGACGTGGACACCAAGTACCAGGCCGTGCGAGCTGGGTTGACCGATGGCACAAGCGTGCTAGCCGTTAAGACCCTGCACGGCTATGTCCACAACCCTCATTTCCATGCGAGCGGCACGGAAGTGCGGACGATCGCGGCGAATTATGAAGCATTCCTCAGCGCACTTGATGCCCTCGTGTAGGCGGCCCGGCCGCTATCTGAGTCCGCTCCGATACCCGGGAGGAAAGGCGGCCTTGGGCAGTTTCGTCGGTTCGTTGATCGCTGCTTCTCGACCTCGTGCGGTCTGCTACGTCGAGCCGTTCGCTGGCGGAGCTGGCGTAGCTCTGAGACTTCTCGTCGATGAGTACGTCCAGACCGTTGTCCTAAACGATCTCGACCGAGGGATCGCAGCGTTCTGGCGCTCGATCCTCGAAGAAACAGACGAGTTTCTTGAGCGCCTCGATGCGACGCCGGTCAATCTCGAGAGTTGGCACGAACAGCGAGCAATATCGCAGTCCGCTAGCGCGGAGGGCATCGATCTGGCCTTCGCCACATTCTTCCTCAACCGGACCAACCGCTCAGGCATCATCGGAGCGCGCCCGATCGGCGGACTAGACCAGACGGGGCGCTGGCTGATCGATGCTCGCTTCAACAAGGCCGAGCTACGGACCCGAATCGAGGTCATCGCGGGCTATCGCAACCGAATCAGGGTCGAATCTCGAGACGCGCTCGACTTGCTCCGCGATATGGAGGACGACTGGAATGACGTCTTCATCTACGTCGACCCGCCGTATCTGACAAAGGGAGCGGACCTCTACCTGAATAGTTTGGACTGGGAGGACCACGTAGAACTCGCCGAGCTCTTGCGCTCACGAGGCGGTCGATGGATGGTCACGTACGACGCTGACGACCGAGTGAGCGAGCAGTTGTACCCAGGCGAACGAACCGCGAGATTCGGAATTGCTCACACCGCCGCCAAACAACACATCGGGTCTGAGTACGCAGTGTTCTCAGACGGCTGTGTCGTCGACGAAATGATCTCAGTTGGCTCCGGCACTGCCGCCTGGGTCAGCTAGTAAGACGACCAATCAGACCTACAAACCGACGTTCCACCACCCCCTTCGCGTCCGTCGCCGTCGCCAGAGCTGGTGTCGCTGTCGGGTGGGTAGAGGTGTCGGAGGCTGCCCGGATCAACCCGACACGCCTCCAAAAACACGTCAACATCGGCTGTCTTCACACGGATCACACGACCAAACTTGTACGCCGGCAAATCACCCTCATCGATAAACCGGTACACCGTCCGCGACGTCACACCCAACCGCTCCGCCACACCCTTCGTCGACAACCACCCAGAATCAGCCATGACCACCCATCGGCTCAAGCCGGACAGAATCCAAAGCCGGCACCGTCATCAACATCCGACCCCGGTTCTCGGCGGGACCCAGAGCGATCATCCGCGTCTGACCAAATACATCAACCACCAGCCCGCAACAGCCAAGTAGGCGCTGGCGGACCCGGAGACCAGAACTAGAGACCAGTCGCGCCCCTGAGACAACATTCCCCAAACCGTAATCAAACCAAGGCAGGCCGCGCCCGTCAACGCTATGAATCCATTCCATCGGTAGAACCGGACCGTCCATTCCTCCGACACTTCACCGACCCTACAACACGCCCTCCCAGCCTTTTGGGGCCAACTATCCAGCGGTGTGTTGCAACTCCCACCAGACCTACCAAGAGCAGGCGATTCGTACTACTCAGTTCTCCCAGAACTGGCGCTCTAGCCCGACAAGCGCTTGACGCCAGCCGGTCACGGCTGATATGCGTGTCCGTGAAGTCCGTAGGCAACGGTGGGAGGTTTGCAATTGGTGGTTGCGGCGTTGGTGGCCGGGGCTCTGACTGTCGTTTGGGGAGTGATCGCTGCATGGATTAACAGATCGACCGCGACCAAGATCGAGACTCTGCGGAACGACTTGACACAGATCACGCAACGAGCGATCGAGCAGCATCGCTTCCGACACGAGATCGGCCAGTTCACTGCGCAGGAGCGACTCTCCGCGTACGTCAGGCTTGGTGAGCTTGTGACGGACGCGTATCGGGAAAGGACGACGCACGACTGGAAAAACGCGGCTGAAATGGCGATTGCTCGCGACCGGCTGAACGATGCCAAGAACTTCTTCTACGACCGGCACTACTTTTTCACCGACGCCCTCTCTAAGAACTTTCAGCGCATCAGCAGATCGCTCTCGTTGGAATGGCCGGACAGGGACGTGATTGAGGAGAATCTTCAATCATTCATCAACACGATTCGTACCGACCTTCTCCTCGACGAACTAGCTGACTCAGCAATCAGAGCAGTGGATGCCGCCGCCGCCGGCGGTGACGTGACCATCACCAGCCCCTGAACTCAGACGCAGCGGTCCTGCCTCACCAGCTCCGGCGGGTCGGCAGTAGATTTCAGAAAGGCGGACACAATGAGCGATCCGGCTCTTCCCCCTCCCTCTCCTTCGGCGCCTCCAGGTGCAGCCCCCGGCGGGAAGAAGCCGTGGTGGCGACGCCGCTGGGTTCAGATCAGCGGCTCGGTGTTCGTCGGGCTCGGTGTGGTCGGATTGTTGAGCGGCTGCGGTGAAGAAGGCGACCCTCCGGCAGCGACCACGACAACCACCACCAGCGTGTTACCTGCAAGCACGGAACAGGCCACAACGACCACGACTGAGCCCGCCACAACCACAACAACCGTTCCATCGACCACAACTCAGCCCGCCACAACAACAACCACCACCCAGCCCACCACGACGACCACGACTCAGCCGGTCACGACGACGACCGTTCCGGCTACCACAACTCAGCCCGCCACGACCACCACAACAGCAGCCCCGGCCACAACCACCACAACGGCAGCGCCAGCGCCCACGACGACCGCGGGGCCACCAGCGAAGCCCGGCGACTCCGTCAACTGCGGCGACTTCGCGACACACGCCCAAGCCCAAGCCTGGTTCGACACCTACTTCCCGTCGTACGGCGACATAGCCAGACTCGATGGGGATGGCAACGGCATCGCCTGCGAATCACTCCCCTAGACCAAGACGGCCCCGCAACGTCCGGATTGCCGAACCGAAGAGACCACCCAGAGTCCATGGGACCGGCGCCAACAGCCGTTCTGCCATAGTGTCGAACGAAGGCAGTCGAGCGGAAGGCGTGATGATGTCAGACACCTCGCAGGGTGACGCTTGGCTGGCGACCGACAGATCGACAGACCCCAACGGCACACCGGCCGAACCGCGAGTGAGCTGTGAGTCTGCTGCGCTAAACGGTTGCTCGTTGAGTGGCAGCCCAGGGGCGGGCGAAAGCGACAGATGCTTCAGGTCGGAGTGTTCCCCCGTCCACGATCTCGTCATGCTCATCACTGAGCAGTGCAATCTGCGCTGCGACTACTGTTACACGGGCAAGAGACCCGGGCGGATGACCGAGGAAACCGCAGAGCAATCGATCCGGTTCTTGCTCGACCATGCACCGCCGGCCCCCCAGCCCGTCTCGGTCACCTACTTTGGTGGCGAACCGCTGCTTGAGCCTGATCTGATCGAGTTTGTTCACGAGCGCCTCACTCAAGAGGCCGCGTCAGAAGGTCGCGAGGCGAAGTTCTCGATGACGACCAACGCTACGTTGCTCAACAGGCGAAATGCGGAGATGATCGAACGTCTCGGCATAGGTGTCCGCGTGAGTCTTGACGGCATCGGTGAAAGCCACGATCGCCATCGTCGAACAATCGCCGGCCGAGGCTCGTTCAAGCTGATCACTCGGCATCTCGACATCATCCGTTCGCTGCCGGCGGTGTCGGTCAGGCTGACGGTCTCACCTGAGACTGCCGCCGAGCTCCCGGCTTCAATTGAGTGGCTCATCAACGAAGGGTTCGGAAGAATCGCGTTCAGTCCGGTGATCGAGGCTGAGTGGTCCGAGGATGCGCTCGCCCACCTTCTCGTGGCTGAGCAGGCCCTAAACAGCCTCGATGCTCGGTCGCTGGACAAGATCAGTCACATCACCAGGACGAAAGAACGGATCGGCATCACCGCGCAGCGTTGGGGGTGCGGCGCAGCCCGCGGGTTCGTAGCGGTTGACGTTGCCGGCTTCATCTACCCGTGTCACCGCTTCGTAGGCTATTCACGCAATGGTGAAGCACAACGAATCGGCCACGTCGCCACCGGCTTCGATACCGCCCGCCGCGAGTACTACCTGGCAGCCAACCACTCGACGAGCCGACACGGCTGCGGCCATGGTCTATTCGAAGAGTCGATCGCTGAAACTGACAAGGCATGCAGATCGTGCCGCCTACTGTCGGTGTGCGGCAGCAACTGCATGGCGGTCAACGAGTACATGACCGGCGACCCGATGCGTCCACACCCGATCAATCGGGTGCTCGCACAAATCGATGTCGCGAGCGCGCTGCGGCGATCTGGATCCACTACGGAGCCATGTGGAGTTGCTCCATGACAGCCCACACGATCAATCACCTCCTCGTTCGCTCATCGACCGTTCCCCCGAAGGATTCTCTCTCGACAGTGGACGGCTACCTAGCACCTATTGGAGGGCTGTCACAGCAACGATCTAGCTCTGGGCTGCGACGCCACGAACTCCCCCGATCTGTGACGGCATCCTGGCCATGTCCCCTGAGGATGCTGGGCCAGATGACCTCATCAAGCGGCTCGCTTTGCCGTGACCCGTCTAGCGATCGACCACACGACGTCCAAGCACGAGGAGGACATCATGAGCATGAGCACCAACACAGGCCCGGCAATCAACGATCTGCTCGCAGGGCTTACTAGCCGGTTTCCAGAGGATTTCCCGATTACGGCAATAGGAGTTGCCGAGCATCGGGCTCGCGGCAAGGACGCGTCCTCGCCCGCCCAACTCGAGGAGCCGTGCTCATGCGAGGTAGTGGATCTTTGCGTGAAGTGTGACACGGCGGATCTCACGTGTGCGGCCTGCGACGTGCCCAACGACCCCTGTTCCAGTTGTGACATGGGCGATGTCACATGCACCAAAGACGACATCGTCTGTATTACCTGCGACCTCGCGGACACCTAGACACCCCTGAGAGTGCCTAGAACGCGTCGCTGCTGGACACAGGGTTGGCGTCGGCGGCGATGGTAGGTGCGTTCGATCCAGGTCACGATCGAATACTCGGCCCCACAGGCCTGCGCCCGCTCAAGTCCGCCGGCCTCGGCCACTACCTCGCGTCGGCCTCCGCCCACATCGCAACATCAGAAGGAAGCTCCTCATCCGGAGGCACACCAAGAGTCGGCATCACAAACACCGACCGTACGCTCATCGAGTCCGGCGAGGCGTACTCGCCAAGGATGTCGATGTCGCAGATCCAAACCCTCGAGAAGTCGTTATCCAGGCGTTCCAGGAGTCGACGGTCCCCATCGACGGACTGCGAATACCACTGGACGGAATAGTCGAGGCGCACCGACCGGTGATCTGAATAGGCGCCTTCGCAGACGGTGGAAGGTGTCGGCGGGCTCTGGTCACCGCGCTTGCTCGTCGGCGAGAGGCAGCCGATGAACTGGAGCTCGTCGTTCAACTCATCCGTCGTGGATGGGATCTCTCGCCTGAGCTCATTGCGGTACTCGAATAGGGAGCTGCACGAGAAACCGAAGGAAACCTCTTCCCGGAAACCAGCGAGGCTGAGGTCCCTCCCCTCGTCGGCACGTGAGTCGATCCACGTGACGACACCGATGAATGTGGCGGCCAGAATAACGAACCATGCCGTGAAGCTCTTGTGTAGCGGCTTGCTCGGCTTTGCCTTCTCAGCGGGTGCATCCGCACCGACCGACGGCTCTGTTGCCGGCTCGGGTGGGTGCCAGCCGCCGTCCGGGGATTGCCACCAACCAGGCAGTGGGGGTTCTTCAGACACAGACTCCGCCTCTCATCACGGACATCAACTCGCAGTCTCGCGCGGCCCGACCCGTAACGCATCTCACGGACGAAACTCTCTTCCACAGCCCCGCCGGACGATTGTCAGACCGACAAGCTACGGTCTCGTCAGCGGGCGATGCGGGTGTGGGAACGGGATGCGGAAACGTGGACGTCAGTGCGCGAGCTGTGGCCAAGGTGTGTTCGATCGACCTCGACGCCATCGACGGTAGCGGGCTAGTCGTCCTTGGGCGTGAGGTCCAGAGTCTCCATCGGGCCCTGGTTGAGCTGCGCCAGCAGATCCTCGACCTGGACTAGGACCGACTGGTGGTCGGCTGCGTCGAGATCTATCTCCGACACCATCCGTCGGGCGAACCGAACGGCCGCGATCACGTCGCTCACATCGTCGGCATTCTCGGGGCGCGCACCGTCTGGTGGGTATGGCAGCACCTTGGACAGGCCGAGGTAGTCCGTCATCCTCTCCCATTGGTCTTGGGAGGGCCGCATCTCACCGGAGATCCACCTAGAGATCGTGCTGGTCGACACGTCGAGCGCCCTGGCGACATCTGCCTGGGACTTTTTGATCTCGATCAACCTGGCCCTGACCGTCCTCGATACTTCACTCACCCGGGCAGTGTTGCATATTGCGCAACCGACTCCTAGCTGTTGGGTTGCATTTTCAGCAACCTTGGAATTACTGGGGTGTTGTTCGTTGACAAACCGTCCCGAATTGCGCAACAATGCGGGACATGAGCAACGCACAGGCAACGTTGATCCGGTGGGGCGACAGCATCAAGCTCCAGCGGTGCGTTCAGGAGCTGACCCAGACTGACCTCGGACTGAGACTCGATCCGCCGGTCCTCAAATCCACGGTGAGCCGCTGGGAACAAGGCAAGGCGGAGCCGTCACTTCACCACAAGATCCAGATCGCCGACGCTCTCCACCTACCGCCGAGCCTGCTCTTCCCGATGCCAACCAAGAGGTCGGCGGCGTGAGCGGCGCTGGTCCTTTGCCGAATCCGTGGCTGGTGCCGGTGTTGACGGTCGCTGAGGCGGCTCCGTTGTTGCGGACGACTCCGCGGACGTTGCGGCGGTTGATCCGTCAGGGCGAGTTTCCGATGGTGGGGTCGTCGCCGTTTCGTGTTGCTACGACGGAGATCTATCGCCGGTCTGGGCTGCCGATCCCGAAACGGCCTGTGGTGCGGCGGCCTCCGAAGCCGAAGCCGCGTGCGGCGGTCTGAGGGGCCGGCATGTCGTCGTTGATTGATCTTGTGCGTTCGCCCGGGTTTGGTTTCGTTGTTCTTCTCGCCATGGCGATGGGCTGGCTCGCGTACGGGCTGCGGCGCGGCGAAATGCGGTGGCTCGACGGCGACCCGGGCGAACCGGCCGGCCGGAATGCCGGCCGTGGCCCGTACGAGACCGCCACTAACCGTCCAGATGAGTACCGCAACCAGGAGCACCGTTGATGTCCACTGATTCTGTTCTTGATGCTGCGTTTGGGGTTGAGCTTGAGCGGATCGACGCGGCTTTGGTTGAGCTCGAGGCGGAGCGTGGCCGGGTGGTCGCGGCCCGCAAGGTGATCACCGGCGATAGTCCCGCTGAGCCCGTCCAGAAGGCGGACCGGCCGGCGAAACCGAAACCGAGGCCGAAGTCGTCGAGGAAATCGAAGTCGAGGGCGAAGCCGACCCAGGAGTACAAGTGCGAGTGTGGCCGCGTCTTCGGATCGAAACAGGCCGTGTCGGCTCATCTCCGTTTCTGTGACGCCGCGAAGGCAGCAGACCCGTCGGCCGGGGACCGCCCGCCGAAGACGAAGCCAGCATCGAAACCCAACGTTCCTGGGGCGTCGAGTGCGTTGGCGAGGTCCCGGTACACGTGCGCGGATTGCGGCGATGAGTTCATGGGTCGTGGAGATCTCGCCCGTCACCGCCGCGAGCAGAACCACTACGGGCAGCAAGCCGCGTGATCGGCTCGTTAGGTACCGGACGGCCTATGGACTTGGCCGGGGGCCGGCCGGTATTGTCGGGTTCAAGCGTCGACTCTTCCCCGGCAGGTTCGGCTGATACCGCCGATCAGCCTTGTCCACTGGACATTGAACCCTTCCGCACTGGGGAAGGGCCGACGTGACCCACCCGCGGAACGTGCTTGACGCCGACGGCGGCCCGGACACTGTCGACGAACCACACAGCCTGGGTCTTCCCCCGCCGCTGAACCTTCAGCACGTACGCTGGCGGGTCGATTCGAAACCGGCGTGCCGTGACGGCCAGTACACGGCCCGGTTCGTGCCGTACGTGACGATGGAACGACTCGCCGGCCTGCTCGACGTATGGGTGGGGCCGGCCCGATGGTGGGCCGAGTTCGAACCGTCCGGGACGGTCATGTGGTGCCGGATCACGATCCTGACCGGCGCCGGCGACGCCGTCACCAAGATCGACGCCGGAGATCTCGACGGAACAAACGTCAAGGCAGCGGTGTCGGACTCGTTCAAGCGATGCGCGTCACGAATGTGGGGGGTCGGCCGCGAGGTCCGTTCGATACCGACGCTGTGGGCGCCATGCCGGACCTATGAGTCGCGCGGCGAGCTCGTCGCGGTGGCCAACAACCACACGATCCCGACGTTGCGCCGCAAACTCGCCGATCTCGGCCATGCCGGCGCCGGCGACGACGTCGACGGTTCCGAACAGCTCGATCCTGACTCCACCGGAGAAGCGCAGGCCGCTCCCCCACTCAACCCGGCCGACGTCGACGCCGCCGACAGCGACGTTCTCGACGCTGCGCTCAAAGAGCTCGCCACCAAGTTCGAGCTGCTCGACGAAACCGGCCGCGGCCAGTGGCAGGCCTGGAAAGAGGATCGGGTCGGCTGGCACAAGTCGATCGACCTGGTGCATGAGGCCGCTCTGATGGTCGCAGCGCTACTCACCGACCAGACCGAGACGGTTGCGTCGTGAGGCCGGCCGCAACGTCACCAACAGCCCGTACACGGCCTGGTCCGCTCCGGGTCGTGTGGGACGGCCCGGTGACCCTCGTCAATGACCGGCTCAGCAGCCATTGGGCGGCTCACAGCCACGAGAACGCCTCCTTGCGGGCCTGGGCGGCCTACACGGCTCGTGGCCACGGCCCGCTCGACCCTTGCACTGTCGAGTTTCTGCTGATCTGGCCCGACGGGCGTCTTCCCGACACCGACGCGGCGTGTCTGGCCGGCAAACACATAATCGACGGGCTCGTCGACGCCGGCGTGATCGCCGATGACGGCCCTGACCACGTCCAATCGATCACCTACCACGCCTCAGACCGAGGCCCGGGCCCCGCCGGCATTGTCGGCCCGGCCCTGATGTGCCTGGTCAAAGGAGCCGAATCATGATGGTGCTGGGTATCGGCACGGCCTTTGTGGCGATCGCCTCGATCGCCGCTTTTCGACGCGGGATGTCGCTGCAGCGAGACGCCGAGTTCATGCGGACCGCCGCCGACAACGACCAGATCGCCGGCGAGTGGGTATCGGCGATCTCGGCCCGCTACGACGCTTTTCAGGCCACCGAACAGTCAGCGGCGTGGACGCTGCTGGCCTGGTGTCTCGTGGTTGTGGTGGCGTTCATCGGCGTCGCAGCGGGAGTGTCGTGAGCCTCAAAGCGGTCGGTTGGGCCCTCGAGCAGCAGGTCGGATCGCAGGGAGCGAAGCTCGTTCTGTTGGGATACGCGGAACACGCCGATCGGGCCACGTGGGTTTCGTGGCCATCACGATCAACAGTCGCCCGGTACGCCGAATGCGAGGTCCGCCAGGCACACCGCTACCACTCGCACCTGGTCGAAGTCGGGTTGATCGAGGAAGCCGACATCGACGAGCTACCCGACGAGCTCCGGGGCCGCTACGAGATCATCCGAGCCGATCACAGACCCAAGATATGGCGACTCAACCCCACCGAATCACGGGGTGTCATTCCTGACACTGCGTCATCCGGCCACGGGGTGTCACCAGCGGACACCCCGCCAACCGAGCCACGGGATGTCACATCTGACATGCCGTCCGGCGAGTCACGGGGTGTCATATCGGACCCCACGGGGTGTCACACAGGGTCGTCACGGGGTGTCACACGTGACACCCGAACCAATAGAAGAACCGTCAATAAGAACAAAGACGGCTCAGGAGCGGATCAGCGGGCACGACGCGACTACCTCGACGTCGACGCCACAAGCGAACTTCTTGACGACGACCGCAACACCGAAACGATGCCGGCCGAAGACCTCCTCGGACACGTCGCCGACGCCCGCCCGCAGCGACACGAACCGGTCGCGTCATGAGCAACACCGCTACCAGCCGCACCGCCAGAAAGTGGACGTGTGACTACCGGGGATGCGGCCGGGTCTTCGGATCGAAACAGGCCGTGTCGGTGCACCGCTGGCAACAGCACGGCGTCAACTCGACCGAACCACGAGCAGCCCGCAAGCGACGCCAGAAAGCCCGCGAGGTCGGCTTCGACGCCACCGAGAACTTCATCTGCCGATGCGGCCTCGGATTCGCGTTGCGATCCGATTTTGCCCGACACCGACTCACCGAAAACCACTACCCCCACACCGACACCAAACGTTCATGACCGACACCGCCATCACCAGCGTCTGGCTCGAAGCCCCCAACGGCGACCGCTCCTGGGTGCACCCACCCACACCGTTAGCGCAGCAACCCGCCGACCCCATCCAACGACCCAAAGACGAATCATGACCTCCAACGCCACCTCCGTCCTCGCCGTGCTCTCGCTCGAAACCGAAACGACCCTCATCGAGGTTCCCCACCGGAAGGTGCCTGTCATGGTCGACCACCACCGGCCCGTGGTGACACTCCCCAACGGCACCCGAATTGCCGGCGAGTGGCACAAGCCCGACGGCCTCAGCAAATCGGCCGCCGACGCCGCACGCACCGCCGCGCTCGCCTCCGGATCAAGTCTCGCCGGCGGCACCGTCCGGGACGGCACCGACGGCATCACCGGCTATCGCGTCGGCAACATCGGCTGGCCCCGATGACCGCCACCGACCTCGAGGCCCGGCTCCGCAACATCCATGACAAGGCCGGCACCGGCCGGCCCGGCCGCACCAACGTCACCACCCTCCCAGGCATCGTGTTCCCGACGATCACTGCTGAGCCCGGCCGGATCGTCATCGAGATCACCGACAAACGCACCGCCCAGATCGACGCAGCCAAGCACGGCTACAACCACCAATGGTGGCGAGAGATGGCGGCAGCGATCGACACGGCATGGCCCGAACCTCGGCGGGCGTCATGACCGCTGTCGGGTTCATGCTCACTCTCGCCGCGTACCTCGCACTGATCGGCGTCGACTGGCGCAACCCCGACACCCCGACCGTGACCAGAGCCATCGGATTCATCATCGCCACCCAGGCACTCATCGCCGGCGTCGCCCTCACCGCCATTGGAGAAGCCACGTGACCGACTACGCCGACCAGATCACTGCGACCGACACACACTCGAACGCGCTGTCGACCGCGTCGGACCAGTTCGTGATCCTCATGACCGAACGCAACGCGCTCGCCGCCGCTCACCTCGCTGCAGAAGAACTCGTGACCGAACTCCGACACGAGAACAGGCGGCTTCGGAGAGCACTGGAAACGATCAGGGACGGCTGCAAGCCGGACGCCGGCCGATCCGTGAAGATGGGAGCGAAGAAGGCCCGACGACTGGCAGCCGACACCCTGGACGAAGAGCCAGCTCCGGATTCACAAGACCGCGTCGACCCTTTCCCATCCGAGGAGACCCAATCCCGCCATGGGTCCCCAGCCGGACAGGTGGACTTGAAGACCCCACCAGGGAAGGGGTCGACGTGCCCCGCCGCCCAGCGCGAGGAGACTGAGCGATGAGACTTGGAGTTGCTGCCAACGATTCCGAATTTCGAAGGGCCGCCCACCCGATCCGGGCCGATCGGCCCATGGATTCACCCCCTCCCCCTCCATTAGCGTCAACAGCACATGCTGGCTCTTCCCCAGTCGGCCGGGCCGGTCCCGCCGCCCGGCTCGGCCCACCGGGGGCACTACTCGCCCCCACTGGGGAAGGGTCGGTGTGACCCGTCGACCGCCTCGACTCGGAGGCACCGGCCGACCCTCCCTGCTTCGTCCGACATTGATTAATGTGGCAGCGATGTTCAAGTCCCTGATCGATTCGGCACGCGAGATACGCTCGCCGCTGGTCCTCGGCTATTCGGCGCTCTTCTCGCTCTGGTTGGTGGTCGGTGAGCCGTGGGGAGAGCGCGTAGCCGGCTCAGACCTTGGCGGCCGCCTCGAAGACCTCTTCACCGGCATGGGCTCGACCGGCCAGGTGGCTCTCGTGACGTTCGCGGCAAGCATGCTGGGCTCCCTGCTCTGGAACGGCGGGACTCGGGCGCTCGTAGCGTGGCTACAGAAGGTGCTCGGCCATCCGAACTGGGACGAGTGGGTCGCGCGAGCGCGGCGCAATCTGGTCGACTACGAGACATACAACGTAACGACCGTGAAGGGGACGTCGGGTGGCCGGATGTCTACACGTGACGCGGTACACACGGTCCCGTCCCCGGGCCGATCGGCTGAACTTGCTGACGAAGTCGCAGATCGCACACGCCGCGCTGGCGAAGCAAGCTTCCGGGTGACGCTGGCGATCGCGACTGTCCCTATCGCCGTCTGTGCGGGTGTTTCGGGCGGGGGGTGGTGGTGGATGGCCCTAATCATCCCGACTCTCCTCTGGGCAGATGTCACGCTGATGAAGCACACCACAGAGTTGGCGCTGATCCAGTTCGAGATCGACGACCTGACGCATCTAATCGGCGCAGTCGAACAAGACATTGCGCAGTTGAGGGGTGTTGGTGACAACTCTGATGACCACATAGAGGCAAAGGCGAGGCAGATAGCCCAGCGCACAGCCGAGAAGGCTGATGTTGAAGGGCGCGTGGCGGAGCTCGAAGAGCGAAGGATGCGGACCAGGTTCGCTGCGCTGTCGAAGCTGACCGGCGGTGGGTAGGGGCGCGAAGGTGTTGCCGATCTCGAGGGCCCGGGCGTCGGGTGGCCGGCCGTCGTATGTCGATGACACCCATGACGAACCACGGGAGAACGACCCGCCGGTGCGGCCGCCGTTGTTGGCTTCGCCAACCCCGACCGAACCGAGGTGTTGGAGCGCTAGAGGCTATTGTCTCCGCGTCGCTCTTCTGAACACTGTGGCGACGTGGGGTCGAGCACGTAGGGGTGGCTGACGGTGGCAAACACAGCTAGGAAGCTGGCGGCGAAGACAACCGCCAAGAAGCCAACAATGGGGACGGCCATCACCAGCGGCCACGAAGGAGACTGCTTCGTCATCTCACCGTTCGGGGGATGGTTCGACACCTACTATGGGTCGGTCTACAAGCCAGCGATCGAAGACACCGGCCTGGTTCCCCGGCGGACAGACGACATCTTTCTCCCGAGCTCCATTGTCGACGACATTTGGAAACTTGTCCGGGAATCGAAGCTCCTCCTCGCCGATCTCACAGGGAAGAATCCGAACGTCTTCTACGAGCTCGGCCTCGCGCACGCGGTCGGCAAGCCGGTAGTGCTAATCGCACAGGACATGTCAGATGTCCCGTTCGATCTGCGCGCCCTCCGGACAATAATCTACGACAAGGCTGACCCCGACTGGGGTGCCAAACTGCGACAGTCGATAGTGCGGGCAATCGAAGAGGTACTAGCCGCCCCTGCCAAGGCGGTTCTGGCCCCCTTCCTCAAGGAGACTGAGGTTGACCGACCCGAAGCTTCTCCACTAGAGCACAGACTGATCGACCTCGAGCAGGAGGTCGAAGGCCTACGCCGCTCAAACACCAACCCTTATGCTCGGAACCGTATCGGTAGAGGCCTTAACGATCGTGTCGAAATCAGCAGAGACGATGCGGAGCGGCTCATCGCGAACTGGCTCAATGAAGACGTCGATGTAGAAGATATTGTTCGGACACTGGAGGGCCTCGGAGTCCAGCGAAGCTGGACAGATCAGATGATCGCTCAAGCCCGGGTTCCGTAGCTGCCGCGCGGGGCTGCTTTCGGTTGTATGAGGTTCGTCATGTCGCCGCCAGCCAAGGACGACCACATCGCTATCCACCCGACAACACTCCGTCATCACGATCTGAAGCAGGACGTCTGTCCAACGCGGGCTGCTCCGATCCCTGACGACATGGATCTCGCCCACGGGTAGGGGTGCGAAGGTGTTGCCGATCTCGAGGGCCCGGGCGTCGGGTGGCCGGCCGTCGTATGTCGATGACACCCATGACAAACCACGCGAGAACGATCCGGCCAGAGGATCGACGCCATCTCAGCCTGGGTCTCAGCCCTCGCCACCTGGCTCGACACCGAAACGCTCCCCAACCTCGACGACCAAGTCGTCTAGCCGATCTTGACTGCCGTGCTTCCTCCGTGAGAAGCATCCGGCCTTGCGAGCCAAGCGTAGGCCTCGGCGAGGTCCTTCATGGTGCTGGCGTAGGCCGCAGCCTCTGGGCCATCAGCCAAGTCTTCGATCACTTTGACGATCGCCAACTGAGCCTTCTTGACGTCATTGGGTAGTAATGAGTTCATGTATTGAGGATATGCGGAACTCTCCACTCACTCCAGTAACCCCTCCGTTGGGCATGGTGCTTGGGTGCACGCAGTTCTGCAGGTTGTTGGTGCGGCGTTGACTGTCGCTGGTGTTGTGTTCTGGTCTCCCGCGGCTGGACCGGTGGCTGGCGGCTCAACGACCCGGGTCGGGTGGTCGTGCCCTTCCGGTGAACTCGACGAACGCGATGGTGCATGACGCCGTGCGCGGGTCGGTTCGTTCGATCTCGAACCCGACCCGACACGAACCAACCCAGCCTCATCATCAACAACACACCGGACCTCACCGCATGAACCGCTCGACCCGCAACGCCGCCGCCGGCATCAACCTCGACGTCCTCACCCAAGCCGAACACTCACATCCCGACCCTGCCGAAGCCGCCGCGATCCGGACCGCCCGCCAAGTCATCGAGCAGCTCCTCGAGCCCTGGCTTGCGTTCGGCGAACCTGTCTGCCGGCTCTGCGGCGAATCGCCCCAAGACAACAACGAGCTCCGCGCCGAGCTCCTCACCCACCGCCGCCATGAATCACCCCAACCCGACGCGGCCGACGCCCCCACCATCGCGGAGCTCACCGAAGCACTCCGCCGGGCCAACGCCGCCATCGCCGCCCGCAACTCCCGCATCACCCAACTCCTCAAACAAGCCGCAGCATGAGCGCGAACATTCACCGGCTGGTGACACTGGTCCGGGCCGACCTCGAACGGGCAGCACCGATCATCGAAACCGGCCGGCTCGATGACCTCACCCGCATCTGGCTCGAGTGGCGCAACGAAGGCCTACCTGCGTCATCGATGAGCACCGGCGGCACAGCCGGCGGACACTCCGACCCGACCGCGGCGGCTGCCACCACACTCGACGCAGGTAACAAGCCACACGACGACGGCATACGGGCCCTCGAGCAGATCGACGCCGGCCTACGCGAACTGATCCGACTCAGCAAAGAAGCCCCAGCCTCCGAATCGACATGCCACGTGTGCGGAAAGGTCAACCAGCCCGACACCCGCCGAGACCGCCACGACAACAAGGCTCGGTCGATCTGCGGAGCGTGCAGGCGCCGCCTTCATAGGCGTGCAGCGTGAGCACCGTCTTGGCTGGTCAAGTCCCCGAAGAACCTGCCGACGGGTATGCCATGTCCACAAGTCTCGACGAACTCGCTGCCGGAATCTGCCCGAGCGATCCGATCGATCGCGGAATCGTACGTGCCGTGACGATTCTCAATGAAGCCGGTATCGGCACATTCGAATCCTGCGAGGGCGGAGAAGGTCACGCCTCGCCCGTTCCAATGGTGAGGTTCTACGGCAGCGTCGGCGCTGGCTGGTCTGCTCTCGCCGTGTGCATGGACCACGACCTTCCAGTGAGCGAGTTGGCCCGCTCATGGGACTTCGACTCAGGCGAGCCGAGCGGCCCCTACTGGAAGATCGTGTTCCAGCGCCAGCTTGACTAGCCGCCAATGCCCCGACAGGTCAGGCACTTGCGGTTGCCGCCAGTGCCGGGTAGTCGGTTCTTCGCCGGGATCTGACTTCCGGGCGGACACGTGCTCTGGTCGTGATACACGTCCGGGTCACTCGGATTGCTGCTATGGAACGGGGCCACCTTCATGGTGGATACCTACTTTCAATGTGGTTTATGGAACGGCACACGGAACGGCCAATTCGGATTGGCTGGCTCCACCACTATCGAGTAGAACTCAGGTATCGTGAACACCTAAGTTCAGCTTGGGTCCTGGGGAACCAACCCCTCCGTCCCGACCACGAAGCCCCCCTGCAAGGGGGCTTCGTCGCGTACCACCTGACACCCTACCGGCCAACGCCGACAAATGACAGGCCTGTAATCACGCCGCTGTGATTCGACCGGTTGGGACATGTCCCAACACGTTTTCGTTGCCCCCATTGGGCTCTAGCGTTGACAACCGAATCACAAACCTGTAATTTGCTATCTGGGAGTGGACTGACCGCACGTCAGCCGCTCCCTTGTCCGTTGCGGAGCGGACCGGCGACGTGTCCTCATCCGACGAACGCAGGACCTTCATGGCGAACCGTCGCGCGACGCTGTCAGTGTGCTCTGAGCCTGGCTGCGCTTCCCTCACCCCGACCGGCAAGTGCCCCGGATGCTCACGGTTGGCTGCCCGCACGGCCGACCGTCGACGCCCAACCGCCCACCAGCGGGGCTACGACGCCCGCTGGCGCCGCACCCGCAGCGAGTACCTCGACGAACATCCATTCTGCGAATGCGTGGACTGCGGTCGACTCCCGGCAGGACGCCGACCAGCTGCCACCGATGTCGACCACATCGACGGTCTCGGACCGAAAGGGCCACGCGGCCACGACTGGACGAACCTGCAAGCACTCGCACATGGCTGTCACTCTCGAAAGACCAACGCCGAGAACAACGGCGGTTGGCCGACCCGCCGACACGACTACTGATCCCGCCTCCGCCGGCGCCGCTCTCCGACCTCGAGCATCGCTGATCGCATCGGCGATCACGTCGGTGTCACCACTCACGTTCTGCATAGTCATGCATGGGGGTGGGGTAGCACCGGTAGCCCGTTTTGGACGCGGACCGGAGAGGCCTGCTGTCGGTCTTCTGTCCGAGTCTGGGAGCTTTTGGATGCA
Organism: Phycisphaerae bacterium; assembly: GCA_029260255.1. GTDB lineage: Bacteria > Planctomycetota > Phycisphaerae > UBA1845 > UBA1845 > OFTM285. The sequence continues at coordinate 141 of JAJDDR010000397.1, read as the reverse complement.
TGGTCATGCACGATGCTGTCGCGGCTGCGGCGCCGATATCTCGCACCGCCGGCGGACAGCCAAGTGGTGCTCCGAGGCGTGTCGATTGAGTGCCTACCGCGACACCCACCCTGAGTACGTCGAACGGCAAGGCGACCTGGC
>JAJDDR010000396.1 GCA_029260255.1 Phycisphaerae bacterium | reverse complement strand
CTGCATGCCCGCACCGTCCGGCACGTCCACCGCGGCGCCGGGGAAGAACGCGACGGCCTGCGGACCCGGAAGATCCGTTGTCGCGAACCACTGGGCCGGATCACTAATGATGTCCGGCGTCCAGCTGAAGTCCGTCGGGTTGATGGCAGCCCACGCCGCGCTGGTGTCGTCGTAGTCGAAGCCCACGGCGCCGACTTGGACGGGTGCGCCGGGGTTCGCGATGAGTGACACGGCGATGTCGTGCGGACCCGGGTCCGTAACGATGTTGATCGTGTCCGGATCGTAACTGAGCGTTACGTCCGCCATGCCAGCCGACGCCATCAACCCCATAGCGACGACTGCTACCAGTACCTTCTTCATATTAGCCTCCTCCAAAAAGTAAGGAACGTTCACTTTCTTCTCAACTTGAGACCACCGACCGGGGCAATAAAAAAAGAGAGCAAGCCCGAGTTTCCTCGGACGTTGCTCTCTCTCTACCCTTATTGTACCCGGCCGAGCCGCCTTCCCAAAACGACCCAAGCCTCAATCATATTCAAACGCTGGTGACTCCGCAGGGTTCCTAGCGAACCACCGACTCGGAGCCTCGTTCACGTCCACGGAGTCTACCACACTCGGCGAACCAGTTTCAACCCCAAACCACCAGAAAATGAGAAAGAAATGCACGTTCCTGTTTGAAGCGACGATGCAAGAACATCCGCTATTGGCCAGAAAAATGGGTTTTTCAGCAAAACTGACTTTCCGGCCGCCGGATTCCCCGCGTTCCGCCATGTGCGGAGAACGACATTAGACCACCCTAATCGTGCGAGCCCGCCGCGACGTGGCCGTTATGATGAGGCTGTTCGTCGGCTCGACCGCCGCGAATGAGCGAGCCGAGCGGGCGACGCGGCGGTCCGAAGCCCCTGCTTGATGCAGGCGGCCCGGTCTGATCGCGGTAAGATGCGACAAGACCAACGATGCCGATGCCCTCGCGACGGAGTACCGTACCGTGCCGTGCCGCGGCGAGGCACCGTCGGACGGGAAGCGCAGGTTACGAGAAGGAAGTATGCCATCATCTGATTCGTTCAGACTGAACGTCCTCCTCGTTGAGGATGATCCCGACGTCGTGAACGCGGTGCGCGACGGCTTCGCCGAGGGCCGGGTGAAACTCGACCACGCGCCGACCATCGCCGATGGACAGAGGATGCTCGGTCAATCGACGCCCTATGATGCGCTCATTCTGGACCTGACACTTCCCGACGGAGACGGCATGCAGATCGCGGACGCGTGCCGCAAGGCGGGCAGCAACATCCCCATCGTTATGGTTACCGCACGGGACAGCTTGGACGACAGAATCGCGGGACTGGGCGTCGGCGCCGACGACTACCTTTGCAAGCCATTCGCGGTCGAGGAGTTGTTCGCCAGGCTGGATGCCGTGCTTCGCAGAGCGAACCCCCGCCGCCAGCACGTATTGAAGTTCGCCGACGTTGAGCTCGACCTTCTGAGGCGGCAGGTGCGGCGCGGCGGCAAGGTGAAATCGCTCTCGACCCGGGAGCTCGACCTGCTGGCCTATCTGATGTGCCACCCCGGTGAGGTGCTGTCCCAGGACCAGCTGCTCAGAGAGGTTTGGGGGGACGAGGCGGAACACGACAGCAACGTGCTCAGGGTCTACGCCAACTACCTGCGTAACAAGCTCGGCTTTCCGCGTATTCTGTTTACGATCCGCGGCGCCGGCTACGTCCTGTCGCAAGACGATCCCGACGAGCGACCGGTCGCGGATCTGCCCTGGGCATCCAAGGACGACGAGTAGGGTGCGTGACCCGGCCGTGGACTTGGCGCCGCGTAGCGAACGCCGGGCTCAGGGATTATGGGCGGGCGCCCGGCACGTGTGGGAGCCGTGTCTGCGGCGGCAGTGGTTCGTCCGCGGAGCTTGATATAAGCTCGGACGAGAGATAAACTTACAGTCCACGGGGCTGTGAATTCCGGGGTGAATCAGTTGATCGAATGCTCAAGAGGACATCGCGCTTCCGCGTCGGCACGTGCTGTTGTTCGCGTGCGTCGCGGCGGGATCATCGGCGTCGTCGGGATGGTCCTGACGGCATGGAGTGTTGCGCGAGGCGCCGGCGACCCAGTTGTGACAATATCCGATCCCGCGTGTGACGAGGTCGCTCGAAGAACCGATCCCGCTGGCGACGGACCGTTCGATTCGGGTGCTCACCGCCTAGTCGATCTGCATGGTATGACCATTGGGACCTGGCACGCTCCGCGGCCGGCTGTCGATGTCTTCGAGGGCGTCTTTGCCGTGGGGGGGCAGTTTGTCCGGCTCGACCTGGAGCTGGGCGGGCTGGTGAATCCTCCGGGGAGTACCGATCCGCTCTGGTTCGATCCGTTCGCGTACGGCGATCACCCGGTCTACGGATTCGTCGAGGTCGACATCGATGCCGACAACGAAACGGGCGGCGAGCTTGACGCGCCGGAATACCGCTACCTTGGGAGCATTGTCCGATTCGGTGGTCACCCGTCGGACGAGGTGTTTCACGAACGCGTCGCCTTGGACGCCTCCGCGTTTGACGGCATCTGGAATACGGAACCTCAAGTCGAACGAAGTGGCGAGGAGTTTCACCTGGCGCTGCTCGGGCACCTCTTCGGGACGATCGACATCGTGGAGATCGCCGGTAACGGAGACTTCGTGTTCGACGCTGGAGAGACATGGAACATCGAAGCACCCTGGTTTCACCGGGCGCACGGTTACGAGTCGTTCAGTCTCGCCAGTGGAGGCGCGGTGGCCGGTGAATACGCGCCGCCGAGCTATGCGCGGTTCCGTCACGACCCGTCGGCCGATACGACGATTGTGTCAGTGGTGTTCCCGTTGACCAACCTCGGCTCCAGTCTCATGCGCGAGGAGACGGTTCAACCGAACAACAGCGACCCGTCGGACCAAGCGTCGGTGCTCGAGGCGCTGGTCGATCTGGCGACCAGCGCGGCCTTTCTCGATATGTTTCCTACCGGACGCCCGGAAGAGGAAATCATCATCGACTGGTACGAGAAAGATCCCGAGTCGTTCCTGGATCCCACTCAGTGGCGCATGACTGCGTTGCTCGGTTCGAGTTACACCGCACCGGACCCCGCGGGCGAGTTCTTTGTCTGGTCGGACGCTCACCCGGACGTGATCCGCGGCGACGTCAACGGCGAAAACGGCGCGAATGACGACGATCGCAAGATCATCGGCGAGCACATCCTCGAATTCGACGCCGCCGACGGATCGCCCGATGGAATGGTCACGATCCTCGATTTCGCGACCGATTTCAGCGTTTTTGACGTCAATCACGACGGTTACGTGAATGATGTCGATACTCTGCTGGTGAGCGTTCCCGGTGACTTGGACGCGGACGACGATGCAGATTTTGCAGATTTTCAGCGTATGCAGACTTGTTTTTCCGGCAGCGGAATCGGTTATACTGATCCGCTGTGTTCGTTGGCCGACCTCGATGCCGATGGCGATGTCGACGCACATGACGTCAAGCAGTACCAACAGGTGCTGACCGGTCCGGGCGGCGATGGGTCGGGCTCAAACTAGAGTTTTCCCGGTTCCGATCGGTCCGGCGGGCAAGTGCGGCTTGCGAGGGTAAAGGCGGAGTGGCTGTCACCTTGAAAAGAGCATGCGGAACGCCAACGGGCGCGCGGTCCCGAACGGGTCGTCGTGCGCGCCGACCTCGCGCGTTCACGCTCGTTGAGACGCTCGTCGTTGTCTCGATCATCGCGCTGCTCCTGTCGATTCTTCTACCCGTGGTCCGATCGGCACGCGGCCAGATGAAGCAGGTCAAATGCGCGTCCAATATGCGGAGCATCTCCCTCAACTTCCAGTTCTTCGCCGAGGGCAACAGCGAGGCGGGTCGAGGCGACAGCGAGCAACTCGGCCGCAGCCGGTTTCGCGTCAACGACTTTCAGGAAAGTCTCTACGGGATCGACGAGTTCTGGGACCTCGGAGATCGTACCTCTGGGCAACTGAGCTCCCGGAGTGATCTGATGCTCTGCTCGGCCGGTCCGGCACAGCTGACCAAACGCAGCGGGCACCCCTGCGGTCGCGACTCCCTGACACCCGCAGCGGACGTGACCCTGGCGGTTAACATGCGGCTGCACCGTGCGGTCGTTGAATTCGGCGGAATGTCGCTGCTGTCCCCCGTCTCGGCAACCAACGTCAGGACCGGTATTCTCAATCACCCGTACGTTCCGCTGGTCATCGACGTCGATGGAGCCCAGGCGGTGGAGCGCGGCCTCGACCCGTTCTACATCGCGCCGCCGCGCACCGGCAGCGACGACCCCTACGCCGATGGGCGCTACTGGTCGCCGTCGACCCGGCACGGCGGCGGCGTCAATGTCGCGTTCGTGGGCGGCCACGTGCTCTCCAGCAAGGATCCGGCGAGTGAAGGCTGGAATTGGGGTTACGAGGCGAACGTCGGGCGCTGACTCAGTCGGCCTGCACCGAGCATGACCCTTCGGCGAAAGCTCATCTATCTGCACAGCGTGTTTGCGGCGTTTGCGGTCGTTGCTGCCGCGGCGACGATCTACGGCGCTCAAGTGCACGTCCAGGTCGCGATCAACAGTCTGACTCAGTTGGTGGATCAACTGAACCTGGTGGATCGTCTGCGTGTGGATGCGCAGTCGGAACTGGTTCAGCTGCACCAGATAGTCGACAGACGTCGTGAGGTTTCGGCATCCTATCTCGCCCGGCGCGACGCGTTCTTCACGCAGTTGGAGGAAGCGGCGCGATTCGCGGCAGGCCGGCAGGAGTCATCCAATTGGGGCACCATCGCGGAATTGGCAGCCGCGCTACGTGACGAGACCGCCCGTTGTCTCGGCCTCGTCAAGGAATCCGATTTCACCGGTGCCGAAGTGATGCTCGGCGCACAGATTGAATCGCCGTTGTTCGCTGAACTCGACGCGCGGCTCCACAACGTGCGCATCTCGCTGGACGATGCCCGGCGCCGATCGGTAAACCGGGTCCTTGTGTCGAACGATCAGCTCTTCAGCCTCGCGGCGGTTATCGTGGCATCTTGTGCGGTACTGCTGGTTATCGCTTCGACCATGATCCGGCGCTGGCTGATCGGGCCCATCACCCAACTCCACTCCGCCGCAAACGAATTCGGGAATGGAAACCTGTCCTATCGCGTCGCGTTCAGATCGAGCGACGAGTTGGGCACGCGGGGGTCGGCGCTCAACGACATGGCCTCGTCGCTGGCGGTCTCGCAGATGAAGTACAAGTCGCTGTTCGAGAACCTGCACGACGCCGTGGTCATCTGCGATTCCGTGGGATCCGTGGTTGAATGCCACGACAGTGACACTCAGGTTCTGGGCGTAGCGGCCGGAGATGCGGTCGGTCGGCACGTTCTGGAAAACTGGCCGCAGTGGCGGCAGGCGGCGATGGACTGGAACCTCGTCGTGGCCTGCGTGGCGGCGACGGGAGCGCAACAACGGGCGGTGGACCTCGAGCTTCCGCTCGCCGACGGCAAATCGGCGGTTGTCGACGTCGTAACCTACGCGGTGGAATACGGCGACAGCCGGTATGCCGCCATCGTCCTGCGCGACGTGAGCGAACGGCATCGCCTCCAGCGGCTGAGCCGCCGCGCCGAGACCATGGAAGCCACGGTGACGTTCTCGCAGGGTATCGCGCACGATTTCAAGAACCTCCTGAACAGCGCCGTCACCACGCTGTCGCTGATGGACCAGGCGAAAACGGATGCCCGGGATCGCGAACGACTTCAGACTGCGTTGCGCGCCTGCCAGCACGCGGCAAGTCTCTCGCGCCGCTTGATGACTTTCGCCAGCAGCGATGAGGGCAATCCCGAACTCATCGACCTGGGAGAAATGGTCGAGCTAATCCTGGGATCGCTGGATGAAGTGTTCCTGGCACCGATGGATGTACAGACGAACCTAGAGCGTTCCGTCACGGTCTGCGTCGACCGCGATCACCTCACACGGGCCATTCTGAACTTGGTCCGCAACGCCGGGGACGCCATGCCGGGCGGCGGCGACCTGCGCATCTCCACCGGCTGGGTCACGACGGCGAATCCAATCACGCGGCGGGCGCCGTCGCTGCACGCGGTGCTCACCGTGGCTGACACCGGCTATGGCATGACTGATGAGGTCAAGGAGCGATTGTTCGAGCCGTTGTTTACGACGAAGGAGCGCGGATTGCGCAGCGGGCGGGGAATGGGGCTGGCGGTCACTTACGGCGCCGTTCGGAACGCGGACGGTTTCATTCAGGTCGACAGTGAGGTCGGGGTCGGCACGACGTTTCGCGTCTATCTTCCCGAAGGGTCGGGTGTGGCACCGCTTATCGAGTCGCCGGCGGCCGACACCACCGGAGCGGCGGAGTCTCAATCGCTCTAGCAGTCTGTCGGACTTGGAGTCCGCGTTTTCGACGCGTCGATCTGTCTCCGCTTGCACAGACTCGTCGAACGGATGATCGCGGGGGGTTTGATGATTGAGTTTCGGCGGCGGC
>JAJDDR010000395.1 GCA_029260255.1 Phycisphaerae bacterium | reverse complement strand
AACACAGCACGCGCTGACAGGCCAAAATAGTGCCACACTATGTCATTTATCTGGCCGACGACGTGGTTCCCCTGATCCTCGGCGACTTCGACGCTGACTCCGACGTTGATCTGATCGACTTTCAATGGTTCCAAACGTGCTACACCGGCCCGGATACCGTCGATCCCCTCGGCCAGGGCTGCGCGGCCCTCGACTTCGACGCTGACCAGGACATCGACCGATCCGATCTCGCAGCGTTTTACGAGGCGGCGGCGCCGCCGGGGTGACCGCGACGCGGTCCACGCCACGGGGGTGATCCAGTGCGAAAAGCGTATCGGGGGGAATGAATGGTTCGCAAACGCGCAATCTACTTCGCCGTCTGCATTGCCGCGACCGGCGGGCTCGTGATGTCCGCCGCGAACTACCTGCCCACGCAGGTGCCGACGACGCTGATCGATTTCTTCCAGCCCGGCTCACAACCCAACGGCGATCTCTACGAGGAGTTCGTCAGCAGCAACAATTGCATGGCATGCCACGAGATAGCATTTGACGACGCCGACCTCTTCATCTACTCGAGCTGGCAAGGCAGCATGATGGCCCAGGCGGCGCGCGATCCGCTCTTTATGGCCTCACTCGTCATCGCCAACCAGGACGCCGATTTCGCCGGCGACCTCTGCATCCGATGCCATTCGCCCGGCGGCTGGATTTCGGGTCGCTCCGAGCCGACCGACGGATCGGCCCTCACCGCTGTCGACCGCGACGGCGTCAGTTGCAGCGTCTGCCACCGCATGGTCGACCCCGTGTTCAACCCCGTGACGAGCCCGCCCGTTGACGAGGAGATCCTCGCCGGCATCGACGCCCTGCCCCTCAGCCCGGGCGGCGGCAGCTACGTACTCGACTCGCTCGACCGCCGCCGAGGTCCCTACAATGACCCCGTACCCCCCGGGCACTTGTGGAACCAGGCGGGCTTCTTCAACACGTCCGAACTCTGCGGCACGTGTCACGACGTGAGCAACCCCGTGTTCCTCCGCCAACCCGACGGTACCTACGCCGTCACGCCCCTCGACGAACCGCACCCAACGGGCAACAAGCACGACATGTTTCCCGTCGAACGCACCTTCAGCGAGTGGCTGCACAGCGAATTCGCCAAGACCGGCGTCGACATGGGCGGGCGCTTCGGCGGGACCATTCCCGGCGGCGTGGTCAGCACGTGCGAAGACTGCCACATGCCGGCACTCACCGGCAGAGGCTGTGTCGATCCGGCCGCCGCACTGCGCGACGACCTCGCCGCCCACGAGTTCGCCGGTGGAAACGCCTGGGTGCAGGACATGGTGCTCAACCTCTATCCCAACGACAACATCAACCCCGACAACATCGAAGCGGGTCAGGCCGCCGCCGTCTCGATGCTCCAGCGGGCGAGCACCCTCGAAGTCACCCAAGCCGGGCACTTCCTCGACGTGCGCATCATCAATGAAACCGGGCACAAGCTGCCTTCCGGATACCCCGAAGGACGCCGCATGTGGCTCAACGTCCGGCAGTTCGACGCGGGCGGTAAGCTGATCGGTGAACTCGGCTACTACAACCCGCTCTCCGCCGAGCTCACGGTGGCCGATACCAAAGTGTACGAGGCGCAGCTCGGTGTCGATCAGGCGATCTCCGACGCCACCGGTATTCCGGTGGGCGAGAGCTTCCATTTCGCCGTCAACAACGTAGTCCTCAAGGACAACCGCATTCCGCCGCGCGGCTTCACCAACGCGGCGTACCAAGCGATCGGAGCTTCTCCGGTGGCGGTTGTCTACGCCGACGGAGAGTACTGGGACGACACGCGCTTCAGGCTTCTTCCCGCCGCGACGTCGGTGGCCGTCAGTCTGCTATATCAGACCACCAGCAAGGAGTACGTCACCTTCCTGCGCGACGCGAACAACACGAACGACGCGGGAGACGTGCTCTTTGCCCAGTGGGAGCTGACCGGCAAGTCTCCCCCCGTCCGGATGGTCGACGAAGTATCGGCGCTCGCGCCGCGCGCCGACGGCGATTTCGATGCGGACGGCGACGTGGATCTGTTCGACTTTTCCGCGTTTCTTGATTGTGTGAGCGGACCGGGCGGCGGCGTAAGCCCGCCCGGCTGTGCGGTGTTTGACTTCGACGAGGACGACGATGTGGACCTTGGCGATGCGGGTCTATTGCAATTCCTCACCGCACCCTGACTTTGAAGTGCGAGAGGCGAGCCCGAAAGAACCGAGGCCCTTAGGGAAAGGCAGTGATCGTGGTACTCAACGAATCAGGCAAGATTCTTCTGTGTGTCAGTGCGTTGGCACTCACACTGGCGGTAACGGGCGGCACGGTGCTGGGACAACCCGTCCCCATCGGCACGAGCACGATCACCGTCACCTACGAGACGACGGCCGGCGAGGTCAGCTTCTCCGGTGACCGCGACTACCTGCCCAACGCGGGCGGTCCCGGCGACGCGACCGTGCTCGGCGCCGCGCGCAACATCCGCGCGTTCAACTCCGTCAACTCGTTCGGGCGCCGCGCGTTTCTCGCGAACAGCAACCCGCTCTTCGCCGGCGTGCTGCTCGACGACGAGTCGATGATCACTCACGCCTTCTTCAAGAATGTCCCCGCCGACATCGCCGAGGTTTTCTTTCCCGATCTGATCCCCGGTGGATCGCTGACCATCACCGTCGGGCCGATCAACTTCGCCGAGCCCGTTCGCATCGACGAAACGACCCTGATGCTGCACGCGCTGTGGAGCGGCGATCAGGCCGACCTGCTCCCCTCGCTGTACATCAACCTGCACAACCACCACACGCAGTCGGTCGACTTCCGCGATCTGGACGACTTCCTCGCCGGCGGTGTGTTCAGCAACTTCCCGGTGCCCAACTACGTTCTGGGAGACCTCGCGCCGGTCATCGCGGGTAACGGAACCACCTCGCTCAACCTGAGCCTCACAATTCCCTACGACATGCTCGAGAATCTGGAAGAAACGGGCCAGACCGTCCCCGCCGGGCTCCCCGCGCCGCAGGGATTCCTCGAGCCGTTCCACTTTCACATCGAGTACACCGTCGCCCCCGCGCCGGTGACCGGCGTTCCCACCGCGACGTTGTGGTCGCTGTCGGCGCTCGTCCTAATCATCGCAACCAGCGCGACAATCGTCCTCCGACGTCGGGGTGTCGCCCGCGCACACGGATGACCCCATGTGGCACCGGTTTTCAACCGGTGAAGTCGACGCAAAGACGTGGCAGATCCTCACCGCCCTCGCCGATACCGCTGACGCGAATACCGGCGGGGCCATAGATGGCGTGACGCCCACTCTGCACCCAGGATTCCGCAACTCGACAGTGCCAAATGCGTGTTGACGGGCGCACACAAACCGACAGGGGCTAAAGCCATTCCGCACCCGGGTACCCAGCCGCGCTTTTTCGGCTGGCGATGCCATGCGGTCTCGTGGCCTCTCCCCCGTTCTTGCGAGCGGTCCGCAGACGTTACGGCCCGATGATGATGTCCGTGTCGGTAACGCTGCAACCGGTGGAATGTGGCCCGCCGCTGTCGCAACCCCCGGCGGGTTCGGCAGTGACGCATTTGCATTTCGCGCATCCACCGGGCCACCAGCAACAGGCAAAGGTCCCGCCTGAACCGCAGCCGTCAACACTGCACGAGTTCGCGCAGCGAATTATCAGAAGGTTTCCGGGTTGCAGGATCACTTCCGTTTCCGCGCCCAACACGACGATGTCGGTGTCGCCGCCGTTGATGACGACACCGCGCTGCACTACTTGGTCGATGGCGACCACTCCGCCAAAGGGAATCGTCTCTCCATCGTCGAGTGTCACCTCGGTCCCTGAAATCAACAAAGCCCCACGGGTCGGGAGTCCCCCGCGACCACCTGCCGAAGGTTTCAGCGTGACGGGACCGTTGATCCCCAAGACCTCGTTCGGCGCGATGTACTCAAGAAGGTCGTCGACCTTCGGGTCTCCCACCAGGAAGCGTTCGACCACTTCCGGCGGCACTCCCGCTATGTCCCTGTCAGTCGAGAAACATTCGACGAACGTCGCCAGATTCTTCGGTAGCGATTGAGACAGCTTATCGCCCGGTTGATTATCCCGCGCCGCATCAATGCCACGCGGAGGTGCCGTCGCCGCGCAGGCGTAACCCGTTGCAAACAACGCCGCCAAGACTAGTTGAACCTTCATAGATATGTCTCCTGCCGAAGGGCCTCGAAGTAGCCGTCGATTCATCTGACGTCGATTCATCGATACGGACTCATCGTCAGCGTGCGCCCCTCCCCGCAAGCTTGTCAAGTCAATTGTCCAGAAAAAAAGGAAAAAGACACCAAGTCATCAATAATAGGGGCTGAACAGTGTCGCGGGCGACATTCCGGCGAAGGAACGCGATTATCGCGTTGGTTGCGGTGGTCGGGGTCAGCGCCGGCAGCGCCCGGAACGTCGCGGTGGATCTGCCGGCCGCGGCGATGCGACGCGGGCACCACGACTATCAGTCGCAGCCTCTGATGTCCAGACCACCGTCTCCGCCCTCGCCACTGACACGAATCAGGTAGCACGTGGCCTCGACGGCGTCGAACGTGATCGACGATTGCTCGGCGCACGCGTCGTCGTTACAGGCAACCAGTTCCGTCGGCGGGCACGCGCAGCCTTCGTACACCGCCAGCACCGAGTCGAACGAGCTTTCGCACAGGTCGATGGTTAGCTGCGCCGAGCACGGCGCCACGTACTCATACCAGACGTCGTTGCCCGCGGCGCAGTCCGCGGGACCGTCGGGCGTCGCGAACGTCGAGTCAAACGACTCAAACCCCTCGAATGCGCAGATCGCCCTGTCGCAATCGTCGTTGTCCAGGTAGAGCTCGAACTCGTAGTCCGCCGCTCCGTCGACACCGTTGAACACGGTAATCGTGTAGGTGCCGCCGGCGTTGAGCGTTCGAACACCCGGGTCACTCGACCGGAGCGACCGCTCGCCGAAGACGGTGTTGCCGGTGTCATCCTCGCGGCACTCCCACGTGACAGCGAAGTCGCTCGCGGTAATGGCGTCGAAGTAGACCCGCGTCCCGGCCGACCCGCTGAAATGAAATAGGTCGGTGACGCCGAGCCCGTCCGTCTGCCCGGCGCCGGTCGCTGGCACGTCGGGTGCGACGGCATCCCCGATGTTGATGTCGAAGTCCTGCGGATCGGGAATCGGTCCGTGCAACCGGAAGTTGTAAAACCCCGAGACGTTCGTGCTGGTAAACACGGTGATCGTGTAGTCGCCGCCGCCAAGGACGAACGCGCCGGGGTCGCTGAAGAAGTTCTGCTCGCCGAAGACGACGCCCTCGTCGCCCCCATCACAGCGCCAGCGAATCGCCGATGTTGCTACACCCAGCGCGTCGAAGTACACGCGCGTCGAGGGGCCGGCCGTAAAGGTGTATTCATGCACGTCCAGCGGGCTGTCGAGATTGCCGTTCACCGGAGGATCACCGATCGCCAGCGGGAACGCCTGCGGCGGCGCCTCCGCGATCACCTCGAACTCGTAGTCGTCCGGCTCGCCACTGACGCTGGCCACGAAGATGAAGTAATCCTCGTCCGGGTTCAGCGTGAACCTGCCGGGATCGTTGAACGCATTAAAGTTCCGCGGCGGGAAGACGGGCGTTCCGCCGAGCGTCGACGCGCACGCCCAATCGAGTCCGAACGACTCGGTGAAGATGGCGTCGAAGTACACGTCGCCGCTCGGCGGTGCGGTAAACGTGTAGACGTCCAGTTGGCCGGGAACGGTGAAATCCCCGAACCACACCATATCGAGTTCGAGCGGGAACGCGTTGATCGGCGGGTCGAGCACGATCTCGATTTCATACGAGCCGCCTTCGCCCTGCGTGGAAACGAAGATGGAATAGTCGCCGTCGAGATCGAACGCGCCGGGATCGAGGAACGGATCGATCCGCTCCGGACCAAACACCAGACCGCCACCCGAGTCGCGACACTCCCACTCGATGTTGAAATCGGTGGTGTCCCGCGCGTTGAAGTAGACGGACGCCGGCGAAGTCGTGAACTGATACTCGTGAACCGCGAACGGGTTGTCGAGCGCGCCCGTTGTCGGCGTATCAAACAGCAGCGGGAAGACCTCCGGCGGTGGCGCGGTCATGATCTCGAACCCGTACGTTCCCCCGATCGCGCCGCTCGCGTTCGACACCGTGATCGTGTAGGTGCCGGTCGTATCCAAGCTGAACCGTCCGGGGTCGCCGAACGACATGCTGCGGTCGAACAGAACGCCCATGTTGGGATCTTCCAGGACCCACGCCTCACCCGAGAAGTTGAAGTCGACGTCGAAGTAGACTTCCAACGGCGGCCCGATCACGTCGAACGTGAAAACGTCGCGCTCGCCTATCGAGCTGATCTGCCCCGCGCCGGGTGCGGGAACATCGAACGCCACGCGCTCATCAAGTGGAATGTCATTGAACACTTCGACGAGGGGTTCCGAGACGATCTCGAACCGGTATGTCCCCGTGGTGGAGAACGGGCTGTTGACCGTGATGGTGTGCGGTCCGGTGCCGAGCGCGAAGTGTCCCGGATCGTTCGACGGGAACATCGATAGGTTGGAAAACAGGCTCGTGCCGTCCGAGTCTTCGCAGGCCCAGCGCAGGTTGAAGTTCCCGCTTTGGACGTCAAAGTAGACGTTTTCCCCGGCCGCGATAAAGGTGTAAGTGTCCTCCGACCCGGGCGTCTCGATCGTCCCGGCGCCCGGACCTGGGTCATCCACCGCCACCGTGTCGCCGATGCTGATGTTGAAGTTGTCGAAGACCGGCTCCTCCGGCTCGTCCGGAATCACCGGCTCGCGCAGCCGGAACGAATGGAAACCGAAAGTGCCCGGTACCGCCTGCACCGTGATCGTGTACGTGCCCGCGCTCGGCAGTATGGCGACCGGATCGGGAAAGGAGGGGAACCGCTCGGGCTCGAAGACCACCACCCCGCCGGGTCCGACACAGTCCCAATCGAACCGCACCGGCAGACCGCCCGTGCAGAAGCTCTCCGTCTGCGGCGAGGCGCCCAGCGCGTCGAAGATGATCTCCTGATCGGCGCTGCCCTGGAAGATGTAGCAGTCGAACCCGCCGGGTTCGTCGATGAACCCGGCGCCCGGTTGCGGCGTGTCGACCGACACGAACTCGTCGATTTCGACGGGAATACAGCATTCGGCGCCGATCGCGGTCTCGCACTCGTCGGGGACGCCGTTTGTGTTGCAGTCTGCGCTGTCACCAAGCGCGACGTCCAGAGGATCGGGAACGTTGTTGCCGTTGCAGTCGCCGGAGGGGCTGCCGGGGGGCGCGGGTTCCTCTACCACTACCTCAGGCGCGGGGTCCTCTACCACTACCTCAGGCTCGGGTTCGGGTTCGGGCTCGG
>JAJDDR010000394.1 GCA_029260255.1 Phycisphaerae bacterium | reverse complement strand
TAGCGAGGGATCTGGCTGGTATGGCGATCCAGCTAGATTCCTCCGGCGCTTCGCTCTGTCGGAATGACAACGGCAGCGTTTCCGTGTGACGGTTTCTCAGGAGCGCGCCGAGAAATCCAGCCGGCATGTCTGTCCGGCTAGATTCCTCGCTACACTCGGAATGACAACGATGCGGGTCGCCGTCCGAAGCGAGCCATGCACTCGCCAATGCCACCCAGAGCAGGATGCACCCGCAGCACTCGAGCTCGTACCGGTCGCAAACCAATCGTCAATCGCCAATCCGCAATCCACAATTCAAAAACAGAGCCCCCCGCCGATCGGGTGATCGGCGGGGGGCGTCGGGTTTTTCAACTAGGTCAGCCGAGTAGGACTACGGCTGCGTGTTGTTCATCGACTCACCGTTCCACACCTTGGTCGCCGGTCCGATGCCCTGGACCAACTGGCGGAACACCAGCAGGTCGAACGGGTCGGTGTTCAGGTTGTGGTTCATGTCGATCAGGTGGAGCACCGGCTCGCACGGCACGAACACTTCGTTGACGATCTGACGGAACCGCAGGAGGTCGAACGGGGAGACGTCACTGCTCTGATTGACGTCACACGGCAGGAAGCCGATGTCGACGCGATCCGTCTCGTTCACGCCCGGTCCCTGGTCGCCGTTGTTGGGCACCGCTTGACCGGCGCCGTTGCAGACGTCGACCGCGGTGATCGTGGTCCACTCCTGCAACGTGATCGGGCGATCCCAATTCACCGTGACGGTGTCGCCGACGGCTGTGGCACCTGTGATGGTCGGCACGGTGCCGCCGCCGGTCTCGCTCAGCGCGAAGCTCGACCCGTCGATGGGCGAACCGTCGCACTTGACGACCGGCTGGGTGAACACGAGACGGGCCGACTGGTAACCGCGGTTCAGGGTCGAGCCATCGGTGCTCTCCTGCCGCGGATCGACCAGGCCGCTGCGCGGCGCGGTCTCGCCGTCCTGCCCGCAACCGTGCACGAGTTCCGGCACGGCCGGAACACCCGCATTGGTCAGGAACGTGGCACTGCCGTTGGTCCAGCAGATGCCCTTGACGGTCAACCGCTGGCTCAACGCCTCCGTCGGATTAACGCGCTCGGCAAGGGCGCCGTCGCACAGACGGTGCAACTCACCCGTGACGCTGATCCCGTTGGTCGCGGGATCGGTGTCGTACGCGGCGAGACCGGCGAAGACCGCCGCGACGGTCGCGGCGCCCGGCACGTTCTCCCTGAGGCAGTCGAGTTCGGCCGTCGAGATGCCGCCGATGCCGTCGAACAGGGTCGGCAGTTGGTCCTGCCCTGCACCGCCGCCGTCGACCTCTTGGTACATCTTCCACGGCGCGCCGACGTTCCGCCAGCGATTGCCGTCGGAGGCGCCGTCGCCGGACTTCGTCTGGAAGCCGTTGATCGTCGCCAGCAGCGGGTCGAAGCGGTAGCCGAGACCCGACGCGGTCGAACCGGCCGTCGTGCAGTCGACACTGTCACCACAGACAATCTTGGTATTGCCGTCCACGGTGATGTCGAACGAGAAGTCCGTCGCCGGATCGCCGGAAGTGGGGAGGGTAATCCAGCCGGGATTGTTGTCCAACCCCGCACGCAACGCCGCGCGGCCATCCGAGTTTCCGCCGCCACCGATGGCGAACGTCCAGTTGAAGTCCTGACCGGCGGTGTTGTTGATCACCGACAGCCAGACCGTCTGGTTCGCACCCACCTCGAACGGGGGCGCGGCCGGCAGCGTGTACGAGTACGAGAACACCTGGCGACCCGGGTCACCCGAGAGGGTGCTCGAGACGCGCTCGATCTCGCTGTTGGCCGGCGTGAAGAAACGCAGCAGACCGTCCGGCACGTTGTCGCCGTCCGACCAGAACTCGAGGGTGAAGTCGTCGGCCGCGGGATCGGGCGTGTTGGCCGTGTAGGTACCACGCCAGTGGACGTCCGTCACGGTCGCCGCCTCGAAGAACGTGAAGCTGTCCGCTCCCTGGTTACCACCGCCGGTGCCGAACGAGAAGTCGGAGAAGAACCCGACCGTGCCGTCACCACGCACCGCGAACGGCTGCGACCAGATGATTTCACCCGTGGCCTGCCGCCACGAACCGCAAGCCACGTCGCTCGGCATCTCCTTGGTGAAGACGGTGGCTTCCTGGGTGCTGACGCAGAACGCAATGTTCTGTTCTTCGACATCCTCGGTATCGGGATCATCGCCCCGGCGGTCGCCGTCGGCGTCGGACTCGTCGCAATCGGGCGTCCCGCCGTCGTCCGCAACCACGTTACAGTCCCAGCCGTCGCCATCGACCGTGGCATCGCACGTGCCTTCGCCGCCGGCCGCGGGGATGACGTCGTGGAAGAAGCTGCCGTCGCCGTCGAGCGACGTCACGAAGAACACCTGAGCGCCCGGTGAGATGTCGGTTTGGAGCGACAGCTCGAGCCAGTAGGTCGTTCCCGGCACGGCCGTGAACGGCGTCGCCAGGTTCACGGTAATCTGATCAATATCCGGCATCGCGTCCTCGCCGACGAAGGGCGATCCGACGGTGCCTTCGGTGATTACGTCAGCTTCGTTGGGGATGCTCCCACAGACTTCGCCCGGGTCGTCGGGCGTGTCGCCCAGCACCCTGACGATGAACTCGTGATCGGGACCGACGATGTCGGCCGGCGTGACCCAGAAGGTAACGCTCGATACCTCAGCCTCCGCGCCGACGGTGAAGTTCTCGGCCAGCGGGAAGTTCTGGTTGGTCGACGTGACCGCACCAACACCACCCAGAGTCTGACCGGCATCGGGAGCCTGCGAGGCGGCGCAATTGGTGAAGATCGTGTCGCACGCCCGCGACCGAGCGGGTGTCACACGATGCGCCGCCAGTCCGGCCTGCAGGTCGGCGTGCTGAATGTCCTCGGCAGACTGGCTGCCGCCGTCGTCACGCACGCCGGGGATGAACCCGTCGTCTCCGGCGATGACGTCGCCGAGCGTCAGATTGTTGACCCAGTGCCCGCTGGCTTCCAGAACGGACGCGTCAATGCCCAGATCGCCGGTGTCGACCAGAACCGCATGGCCCGGATCGCACAGACGCTGGTAGGTGATCAGGGGCTGAACGAGGATCCGCGAATCGAGCGAACCGCCGTCTGCCGTCTCCTGAGTGACGGCGAGGTTGGAACTCGGAGCAACCGCCAGGTGCAGGTCGTAGCAACCCGTCGGATCGGTCCCACCACCGTCGACCTCCGGAGCGAAGGCAACGGCGCAGTTCGGATTGCCGGGGATGCCGGCGGGCAACGGCGGCTGAATCTGACCGGCCGCGGCCACCATCACGAAATACGCGCCAGGATCGAGCGATGCGCTGATTTCGGGGTCCGACGCACCGGCCGAGTCGGCTTGTCCGACCAGAATGCCACGATCGTCGAACAGCCACAGCGAAACGACACCGTTCTGTGCAGCGGCGCAGGTGCAGTCAACGTTCGCCAGCGCGTCGGCCCGCAGGCTGACGGACGACGGGAACGCGACCGAGAAGCTGTAGACGTCCGCGTCGTGGTCACCGGGCCAAAATGGCGCTATGTCGCAGGTCTGTGTGTTGCCAATGGCGCCACCAACCTGGCGGGGATCGCCCTCGGAGAGCAGCCCGATGCTGTCGGCGTTGGCCATGACATCGTTGGCGCCTCCGAGTTCGTCACCGCTGGTCGCACAGACGCCGACCTCGTCGGCGCCGACCGAGGGATCCTGAGCGGACAGGTAGTAATCGACCACCCAGTTCTCCGGCCAGAGCGAACCAGTACGCGTAACCTCAAGGTAGTCGCAGGCGCGGAGGTGCAGCCGGGTCACCTCGGTCGCGACGATTCTCGAAGCGCCCTGCGGGAGATCGAGGTTGTCCGGGCAGCACTCGGAACTGTTGCCGGATGCCGCCAGACACTGCAGGACGAACAGGTCGGCCTCGTTGATCGTGTCGTCGCCGTTGAAGTCGAGCAGCCCGCAATCGCCCGCGAACGGTTCAGTCTGACCGTTGCATGGACCGAACGCGGCAATGTCCGTGGCGTCCACCAGCCCGTCGGGAGCGAAGTCCCTCGGCAGGGCGCCGGGGCGACTGAAGTCACCGGAGCACTGATCGAACCGAATGTCCTCGAGACGGCGGACGGCTGTGTCCGAATCGTCAATCGTGAAGTTGCGTGCGACGCCCGCGAAACGCATCCGCTGGTCAACGTTGCCCGCCGGAGCCAGACCGTCGCGATCGAACATCGCACCGGCCGCGGAGATTTCGGCCCATGTGCCCGCGTCGTCATTGAGCGGCAGCGCGCAGTCGTCGGCCGGCGTGGCGAAAATGTCCGTGCCCGCGAGCATCGAGGGCAACCCGAGGTCGCGACCAATCTTGTAGGTTATCCCGCAGCCGTTCTCTTCGCAGTCATTCGGACCACCGATGATGCCTACCGCGTTGCCGTTGACCGAGAGGCAGAGTTTGGGCTTCGTTCCGCCGGTGGTCGTGACGATCAGGTAGGGACCGGCGGCTTGAGCCGAGATTACGTCCGGGTTGCAAACGGCCGGGAGGTTGGCGAAACCGAGGGCAAGGATCTGAGCCATGGCGTTCGCGTCCAATCCGGGAAAACTGCAGTTCGGGTTTTCCGGCGGGCACATATCCGAGAAGCAGTCGGCGCCGAAGATCGGATCCGTATCACAGACACCACCGGCGCAATCGGTGATCGGCGCGGTGGTCGGCGTGACACGCACGTGGCAGTTGTTGCCCGTGATGCCCGACAGGTTCAGAACCGTCGTGCCGCCAACGGGGGCGAAACCGAGGAGTTCGAGACCCATGTCGATGAGGACGTCCACACCACTTCCGGGGGGCTCTTCGACGTCGACAGGTGCCCAGCCGCCGCCGCCGTCCTGAGCCATCGGCTCAAACGAAGCGGCGGGGAGGTTCGACTCGAGCGTACCGATCTGCGTGGCGCCCGCGGGCGGCGTGCCCGTCATCCCGTACCAGTGCTTGATGCCGGCGTTGGCGATGAAGAACTCCGAGCCGAAGTTAAACGTAGCGCCGAGGGCGGAGTCCGCACCGAAGCCGTCCGTATCGTACAGATCGATCTGCAGAATGCCGTCGCCCGGATTGTGCGGTCCGGATACGAAGATCTCCGGATCACCCGGCAGCGTGTTCGTGCCGTCATCGTCGTAGATGCGGACGAAGAAGTCGCTGCCCGGGTTGTTCGGGTCGGTCGCGAAGTTGTTGTCCGTGTAGAAGACCCTCACGGCGACAAGCGGCGTCGTCTCGTTGAAGATCACGTCGTCGGCGGTTCGCAGCGTACCTTCGGTCGAGAAGATGATGTACCCCGCAACACCCGCGGGCCACGGCGGGTTCTGGTGGAGCAACTCGAGGTCGCCACCGCCTTCGGCCGAACCACCGTCCGACGTGTTCACCGGCAAGTTCGCCGGTCTCACCGCGTGCGTGGCGCCACCGAACGATGTGGTGGGCGAAATCGTGGCGGGCTCGCGGCCCCCACCTGCCATGGCAGACTCGCTTCCGGCTATCAGCAACGGTACGGCCAACAACCCGGCAACGAGAGTACGGGATACTCTTTGCCTCATCAGAAACCTCCTTAAGCCTCTCAACTGTTTTTCAGTCCGTGGTTCTCGAAGCACCAAAACGGTACAAGCTCAAATGCGTCTATCTTCAAAGCGCGACGAAGCGCCTGAACAACCTGCGCGCCCATACACAATAACCTGTGCATGGCCCGTAACAATCAAACATCCTCTCAATTGAACAGCGGTATGAGATCCTTCTTCCCCGTGTCCGCATCGCCCACGATGCGGCACCGCCACGCGCCGACCACGACCCGGCCGGTCACAATTCATATCTATGTGGCTCGCTGTACGAAACAAAGCGCGCGAAAGACGCGGTGCTTGGCTTCTCCTTTCCCATCGACGCGCGGTCACGGAACGACCTCGCCCGATTCGACCCTTAGAGCCCCGTGCCGCAAGCACACCGTGCAGCCAAGGGGTTGCACGCCGACCCAGGCACAGCCCGACAAGGCCGTACGACTTCTTTCCTCCAGTGTCTTTTTGTATCTAGGCCGCCCCTCAATTGCAAGGCGGAAGCGCCGAAAAAATACGGCACTGACCCGCCGAGAGGCTTATTGGACCTCAATTGAGAGATTGTTGGACGTACGACATCGGGTGCGCCAAACGGGGACATGACCGGCACAACCGATACGGTCCCGGCCGGCGCTCCAGATCCTGCGACCTCGCCGATTCGTTCCCGTCCGGCGAGCACTGCGCCCGGCAGGACTTGAACCTGCGACCCCCGGTTTAGGAAACCGGTGCTCTATCCGACTGAGCTACGAGCGCGACGCACGGGCGATGATCTACGCCCGCAACCGACCGGTCAAGCGCGTGAGCGGCCGCGGAATGGCCGAAGACGTACCGCCGCATTGAAGCGTGATTGGCACGATGTCAGCCACGCCTTTTTCACGCGGCGCGCGGCTCGGCCGCGGCGTCGCGGTCGGTCGACGCATGCGCCGGATCTGGACCCGGACGTAAATTCCCGGTAGTTCAAGACGTCGCTGCTGGTCCGGGGAACCCGTGACACGACCGAGGAGGGAATCGAATTGGCCATTCTCGCAGGCATCGACGAAGCCGGTTACGGACCGATGCTTGGCCCGCTCGTCGTTACGGGGGCGGCTTTTGAAGTGCCGGACGACGCGCTGGACGGCTGCCTGTGGGCCCGCCTGTCGGCCAGCGTCACGGAGCGGCGCGCGAAACGTGACCACCGCCTGCCGATCGTCGACAGCAAGAAACTGTACCAGCGCAGCGTCGGCTTGAAGATGCTCGAGCGCACGGCGCTGGTGATGGCCTCGGTGGCAGAACAACAACCCGCCACCGTGCGCGCGCTGCTCGAGCGGATCGCTCCGCACGCCGTCGGCGACGTTGCGCAGTATCCGTGGTATTTCGAGCTCGACCGCGCGCTGCCGACTGAGAATGACAGGACGGACATCGCGATGCGCGCCAACGCCGTGCGTCGTGACCTTGCGGACAACGGCGTGCGCTTCATCGGCGCGTTTGCCGAACCGCTTCCGGAAGGACACTTCAATCGCCTCGTCGAGCGAACGCGCAACAAGGCGGTGGCCTCGCTCGGGCTGGTCTTTCGGATCATCGATCGCATCGTGCGAACGGGGGATGCCGAGCGTGTGAGAATCTGCGTCGATCGGCAGGGCGGCCGCCAGCACTACCGGAGCCCGCTTTCGACCGCGTTCGACGGTCACGATGTTCAGATCATGGAAGAAGCGCCGGAGCGCAGCGCCTATCAACTCCGCACGGGACGGCGGCAGCTCGATATCGAATTTACCGTTGACGGCGAGCGGGAGCACCTGCCGGTCGCGCTTGCGAGCGTGTTCAGCAAGTACGTGCGCGAACTGCTGATGTCATCGTTCAATCGGTACTGGGCGGAACGGATTGACGGTCTCAAGCCGACGGCGGGCTACTACCAGGATGCGCGCCGTTTCCTCGAAGATATTGCGCCGGCACTCGCCCGCGAGGGAACGCAGCTGTCCTCCCTGGTGAGGAACAGGTAGCGGCGGAACGCCGGCGTGTCGGGGTTTGACAGCCCATCGGCGGACGGATACTTTCCGTCCGGTGAATCCAGCGTCTACGGGAGGTTGTTTGATGCCGATTCAGGATTGGTCCGAAGACATCATCGTGGCCGAGTTGCACGACGATCCGGCTTGCACGGATGATCTGAACACGCTGGTCGAGCGGCTCACGGAGAAGCACGATGGCGACCTCGTCGTCGATTTCTCCAACGTGAGCTACCTCAACTCGTCCAACATCGCGAAACTGCTGAAGCTTCGCAAGCTGGTCGTGATCAACGGGCGCCGGAAGATGGTACTGTGCGCCATCAATTCGCACGTGTGGGGCGTGTTCCTGATCACTGGGCTTGAACGTCTCTTCGACTTTGCAGACTCGGTGTCGCTGGGGCTCGCATCGGTCCAGATCGATTCAGAATCTGACGCACGCTGACGCCCGCAGTCAAGGACGGGGAGCGTCTGCCGTGACGAGTACCTTCCGCGCGGCCTTGCGGTTCTTGCGCCGCCGCTTTTCGGATGGCTTTTCGTAGTAGCTGGTTCTCTTGATGTCGCGGGTCAGGCCTTCGCGCATGCACAGCCGTTTGAACCGCTTGAGCATCTGCTGAATGGACTCGTTGGTGCGTGGTCGAATCTTGATCACGGTGTTACCTGCTTCTCCTCTCAATCAACTGGGGCACGGACCGGCCTGCGCCAGCCCGCCGACCTTGGTTACTCAGATGCCGCCTCGTTCCGGGGGTCGGCGGGGTCGAGGATTCTAGGCTATCGACGCACAGGCCGCCAGAGGCCAAAGAAGATTGCCGGCGGGTTCCCGCTGCAGCGGTCAGGCCTGCCCGCATCAATGCCCAACACGGGCTCATGAACCCCAGTATATAGTGCTATCGACCTTGCGTAATGCCACCCCTTGTGGCCGTCGGTTTGGCGATCACAGGATGAACCGGCTCAGATCTTCGTCGGCGGTGATGTCGGCGAGGCGCTCCCGAACGTAGGTCTCGTCGATCACGACTTTCTCGCCGCTACGCTCGTTGGCGTCGAACGATAAGGATTCGGTGACGCGCTCCATGATGGTGTAGAGGCGGCGGGCGCCGATGCTCTGTGAGGACTGGTTCACCTGCGCGGCGATCTCGGCCATGGCGGCGATCGCGTCCGGGGTGAACGTCAAACCGACACCTTCGGTGCCGATCAGGGCGATCTGCTGTTTCGTGAGCGCGTTCTCCGGCTCGGTCAGGATGCGCTGGAAATCCTCGCGGGTCAGGTCGTCGAGTTCGACGCGAATGGGAAAGCGGCCTTGTAACTCGGGCATGAGCTCGGACGGCTTGGAGCCATGAAAGGCGCCCGCAGCGATGAAGAGTATGTGGTCGGTGCGCACCGCGCCGTGGCGCGTGCTGACGGTGGAACCCTCAACGATGGGCAGGAGATCACGCTGCACGCCCTGGCGGGAAATGTCGGGACCGTGGGCGCGATCGGACGATCCGAGCTTGTCGAGTTCGTCGAGGAAGATGATCCCGCTACTCTCGGTGCGCTGGATGGCCATCTCGTCGACTTTTTCGGGGTCGATCAGCTTCTCGCACTGCTGATCGAAAATAACCGAGCGCGCCTCGCGGATGGGGACGCGGCGATGCTTGGGCTGGCTGGGCATCAAGCGCTCGAGGAAGTTCTGCATGTCTGGGTCGGCCGCGTCACCGCCGATGGTCGCGAACATGCCGGCCGGCACCGCTTTGCGGACGATGGAGAGTTCTATGAGCTTGTCTTCGAGCTCGCCCTCTCTCAGGCGGGCGCGCATCTTCTCTCGGCTTCGGTGGCGGCGGTCGGCCGACTCGTCGGTTTCTCCGGAGACTGTCTCGACCGGGGGCATCAGCGCGTCGAGCAGTTGCTCTTCGGTGAGGCGCTCGGCCTCTGTGCGAACGACCTCGGTGTGCTCGGTCCGGACCATGTCGATGGCACGGTCGAGGAGGTCTCGGATCATGCTCTCGACATCTCGCCCGTGATAGCCGACCTCGGTGTACTTGGTGGCTTCGACCTTGACGAACGGGGCACTGACGAGCGTGGCGAGTCGTCGCGCGATCTCGGTCTTGCCGACGCCCGTGGGGCCTATCATGAGGATGTTCTTGGGGCCGACCTCTTCGCGCATGTCTTGGGGCAACTGCTGTCGTCGCCAACGATTCCGGATGGCGACGGCAACCGAGCGCTTGGCGTCGTTCTGCCCCACGATGTAGCGATCAAGCGCCGTGACGATTTCTCGCGGTGCTAGGTTCTTCATGATTCGGTCACCTGATGGCGTCGTGGGATCATTGGATGGTTTCGACGGCGATGGTGTGGTTGGTATAGACGCAGATGTCGGCGGCGATATTGAGCGCTTTTTCGACGACGTCGCGGGCCGACAGTTCGGTGTTGGCCAGCAGCGCGTGCGCGGCGGCAACGGCGTACATGCCGCCGGAGCCGACACCGATGATGCCGTCGCTCGGCTCAATCACATCGCCGCTGCCGCTGATCATCAGGGAGGCGTCCTTGCCGGCGACCACGAGGAGGGAATTAAGCTGGCGGAGGACCTTGTCGGAACGCCATTCTTTTGCCAACTCGATGGCGGCGCGGCGAACGTTGCTCTTGTGCGATTCGAGCTTCGCGTTGAAGCGGTCGAGGAGGGCGAACGCGTCGGCGGCGGCACCCGCGAAGCCGCACCAGACGGCGCCGTTGAGGAAGGATCGCAGTTTTGTGGCGTCCTGTTTGACGATTGTGTCGCCGAGGCTAACCTGACCGTCTCCGCCGATGGCGACGACATCGTCGCGGCGGACGGTGAGTATCGTCGTCGATCGCACGCACGGAGTTTGCAGCGTGTTATCCGTCATCTTGCATCCTCATGTTGTCATGACGGTACATAAACGCGGCGGCACCCGCAACCGGGGCGCCCTCGGGGGGCATGACCACGCTTGCGTGGCCATGGGTTCGGGAAATATCGAAACATGCCCACGCAAGCGCGGGCATGCCACCCGGATCGGGATGCCCCCGGATCAGCGACGCTCCGGTGGAAACGGTTGGGGGACGGGATACGGTTTTGGGCGAACGTATATGTCTCGTGCGAGCATCGCTTGTATCGCGCTGGCGGCAGTGGTGTGCTGGGGTCCGGGCTGTCGCCGAACTTCGAGCGTGGACCCGAGTTCCGCGCGACCGGTGCCGGCCGCCGATCGGGAGGTGACACCTCCGCCCGAGCCGCCGGATGTTCCGGAGGCGTACGAGGAGCTACTGAATGAGGACAGGCCTCGCTGGCTGGTGGTGGAGAAGCTCCGCGAGGGCAAGGAGGGAGGCTGGGCAACCGGGCATTTCGTGGAAGAGGCGAACAAGATCGTGATCGACACGGACGGGGTTGAGCGATTCACGCTGCATCTCGATCGCCTGGAGTTGAATTGGACGCTTCGCGTCGTGTTGCGCATCGACGGGTCCAATTCGGAGTTGACGCGCAAGCACTACCCAACGCTTCGTCTTCGCCGGACGTCCGGCGGTTCTTGGGAGCCGGTCACGAACTGATGGGGCGGGAAGGTGCGTTTTGTTCTCGTCACCCATCAGGAGTGGCGCTTCGAAAGGTAACGTTTAAGCATCGCGACGGCGCGAACAATCCCCGGCCCAGACGGAAGCGACGCCTCCAACAGGAGCAGGCCCGGGACAACCGCGAGTGTCGCAGTTTCGGGGACGACTCAATCGATACGCAGGATATCGCTCTCGTCAAAACGCGTCCCGCACTCAGGGTATTTCAATTCCTGAAGGCCTCTAACAGTACAGCGCAAAGTGGTCAGAACCGCGCCCGTCAGGAAGCGGCCGCGCGCGCATGAGGCGTTTGCGAGGGTTCGGGGCCGCTCCTTAACAGTCGCGGTTCTGCCAGCGTGTCGACCTTGCGCTGTACTGCTAAGGGCGTATCCACACTCCGGGCAGTTGGCGGTGCGACGCGTGATTTGCCTCCGATGTTGCTCGTAGCCGGGTGATGGGAGCAGAAGCGCCATAGCGCACGTTCCATCAAGGAACAGCAGGAAAACGACAACCGCGATCGCAACCCCGCAAATGGCGAGTGACTCTGCGTGCAGCCCGACGGTGATCAATAGTGCAGAGATCGTCGGAAGAAGCAAGCCGGTCACCATGAACCGTTTGGCGGATCGAATGCGACGTCTTACGTCGTTGGTTTCGGGCGTCTCACGCGTGAGTTCGCCGGTCGCTGGATTGGGTCCTTCCAAGGGCGCCATTTCGCAGTCGAGTATAGCGAATCGATCAACGCGCGCCGCGGCGTCGGGCCACTGAGGCGGTGGGGCATCCGCGAAGAACCGCTTCCTGACGGGTGCGACTCGGATGGGGTGGGGTGGGGCGGCGGGTTAGCTTTCGCCGGGTTTGAAGGTCCAGGGGTGGGTGGGGGTTTCGTAGGTGAGGAGTTCCTCGGGGGTGAAGTAGAGGGCGATTTCGGTTTCGGCGGTCTCGGGGGCGTCGCTGCCGTGGACGAGGTTGTAGGTTTTGGAGGCGCCGAAGTCGCCACGGATGGTGCCGGGGTCTGCTTCGAAGCCGAACGTCTTGCCCATCAGCTTGCGTGCCATGTCAATGACACCCGTACCGGCCAACACCATCACGACGACGGGGCCGCTGGTGATGTAGTCGATCAACGGGGGATAGAACGGCTTGCCCTTGTGGGGGGCGTAGTGGCGCTCCGCAAGCTCGCGCGAGATCTGCATGAGCTTCATGCCGGCGATGGTCAAACCCTTGTCTTCGAAGCGCTTAACGATGCGGCCGATGAGGCGTCGCTGGACGCAGTCGGGTTTCAGGATGATGAGGGTTTTTTCCACGTGTTGATGGTCCTTCGTCTTCGCGTTTGCGGTTCGTTCGTTCGTTTGCCGGGGAAGATCGCTCCCCTGCGGGTCGCCGCTAAACGGTCGCGGTACGGTGTTACACGGTTTCGACCGCCCGGCGGATGGCGGCGAGGTTGGCGTGTGGTACACGATCCGGGTCGTACGTGCAACCCGGGGCGATGATGATCGGGCGACCGGCCGCTTGGGCGACGGCGTCGCGGACTTCGTCGGCGCAGGCCGGCGCGCTCGAAGCGGGCAGTGTGGTGACTTGATTGATCCCGCCGCAGGGAGCGGGCTTCAGCGTGGCGGCGACATCGGCGATCGCCGGACCGGACGAGCGGTCGGCCCAGTTGAATACGTGGACGGGATACTCAGCGAAGGCGTTGAAGTTCACGGCGCGTCCGCAGACGTGGAGGACGTTCAACCGTCCCCCGCTGGCGGCATTGAGGATGCGGGCGTCGGTGGGGCGCACCAGGGCGTCATACGAGCCGGGACCGATCTCGGGCGTGTCGACCCAGTCGTCGCGGACGGAGAGAAAGATTCCATCGGCGCCGGTCTCGATGCAGCGACGCGCGAAGTTGGCGAGCGATTGGCCGATGACGTTGATCGCGTCGGCCATCGCGCGGCGGTCTTGCGCGACCCACTCGGTCATGCGCACCGTCGCCGGCGCGTCGGGCGTCGAGGGACCGGCCTTGGCGACATAGGGACCCTTGCGAAGCACGCGACGGAGCGTCGCCCATGCGTTGAAGATCGTGGTGGTTATGAGGACGCGGCCGGACAGTTCAGTCGCCAGTGCGCGGATGGTATCGAGGTGCAGACCGAAGACGCCCTCATCGCCGTCGAGCACGGAGAGCGTGCGGAGGTCGGCGAGCGATTCGATGGGCCGGTCCACGGGGTAGCCGAGGTCGAAGAACACCTTGAGGAAGTCGAGGTCGTCCGTCTGGAGGTGTTTGAGGTGCGCGTCCACGGCGGGTCGGCCGGCGTGTTTGCCGGCGTCGAAGTGATGCCAGAAGCTGATCGGCGGGCGATCGGGAGTTTCGCCGCGAATGACGGCGTTCACGCGTTCGGTTTTGGACATCGGCTGCATGGGGGGGTAGTTGAGCAGAAGGGCGCTTCGCCGTCAAAACGGTTTGGAGGCTTCTTTGAGTGCCCCCGCGCCGTGTGCGCAATGCTCCAACTCGGCGTCGACCTGACGGTAGGTGAGCCCGACGTCGGGCTCGATGCGCAGATTGGGGCGATACCGCGCAAGGAGGCTGACGATATCGGCCATGGTTTGGATGGCGGCGATGGATTCCTCGGGGATCGGCGTGGGATCGGTCGCCGAGCGGGGTTGATAGTGCCGCAACGTGGCACGGATGAAGGCGACGTCGTTCTCGGGACCGGGACCGGACAGCGGGGCGCTGCTGCGGGCGAATCGGCCGTGTTTGTAGTGGAATACGCGGACGCCGCGGTCGCAGAAGAGGACCTGCCGCGTCCTGCCATCGGCGGCGCGGTGCTCGATGCCGACGATGGGCGTTCTGACTCCGGTGCGATGGTGCGCCACCCACCACGCGGATTCGCCGGGGGTGGTGGGTGTTCGGCGGGCGAGGCGCATCTCGTGCGGCGTCGCGCAGCCGGACAGGAGACACGGTGCCGCAAGCACCGCGACGGAGAGGATGAGCGTGTTGGTTCGGTCGCGTTCGGGTCTGAAGCTGTCGGACGCCGGAGTCATCAGCGTTTGCGTTTCTTTCGGCGGTCCTTCTTGGACACCGTCCGCCGCGAGACGGTCGACTTGCCCTTGAAGTTGGGCATCATGCCGCCGTCCATGCCCATCTTGGAGAGTTGGCTGCCGAAGCGCATACGCTGCATCAGGCTCATTCCGGCCATCGCCTTCATTGCGGCGCGCATTTCGCCGAACGATTTGACGAGCCCGCTGACGTCTTTGGGGTCGGCACCCGCGCCGCGGGCGATGCGGCGGCGGCGGGAGGCGTCGATGACCGATGGGTCTTTGCGTTCTCTCTTGGTCATGGACAACACGACGGCCTCCATGCGAACGAGTTCGCCGTCGTCGATGTCCATGTCCTTGATCTGGTCGCTCATGCCGGGGACCTTCTTGAGAAGGTCCTTCATGGAGCCCATCTTCTTCATCTTGCGAAGGTGGCCTAGGAAATCGTCGAGGGAGAAGTCGCCGGTGGCCATCTTCTTTTCGAGTTCGGCGGCCTCTTTGGCGTCGAACTGCTCCTGGGCTTGCTCGACGAGCGACAGAACGTCGCCCATGCCGAGGATGCGCCCGGCGACGCGATCGGGATGGAAGGCCTCGATGTTTTCGAGCTTCTCGCCGACACCGACGAACTTGATCGGCTTTCCGGTGATGCGCTTGGCGCTGAGGGCGGCGCCGCCGCGGGTGTCGCTGTCGAACTTGGTAAGGATCAATCCGTCGAGTTCGAGTCGTTGGTTGAAAACCTTGGCGGTGGCGACGGCGTCTTGACCGGTCATGGCGTCGAGGACGAGAAAGATCTGGTGCGGCGTGGTGGCGCTGGCGATCTTGGCGACCTCGTCCATGAGTTCGTCGTCAATGGCGAGGCGGCCGGCGGTGTCGAGAATGACCACGTCGCGATCGGTTTTCTTGGCTTCCTTGACGCCGTTTCGGCAGACCTTGACGGGGTTCTGCGTGGAGCGGTCGACGTAGACCGGCACGCCGATCTGACCGCCGATGACTTCGAGCTGATCGATGGCGGCCGGTCGCTTGAGGTCGGCGGCGACGAGCAGCGGGCGCTTGGCGTTGCCGAGAATCATCCTGGCGAGCTTGCCGCAGGTGGTCGTCTTACCCGAACCTTGCAGGCCGGCCATCAGAATGATGGTGGGACCTGGCGTGACGTAGGGGATTCTCGGATCGACGGGGCCCATGAGGCGGACGAGTTCGTCATGGACGATCTTGACCATGACCTGGTCGGGCTTGAGGGTTTTGAGAACCTCGGCGCCGATGGCCTTTTCGGTGACTTCCTTGCAGAACTCGGTGGCGACCTCGATGTTGACGTCCGCTTCGAGGAGCGCGGTTCGGACGGCGCGCATTGACTCGGCTACGTTCTCTTCGGTGATCTTCCCGCGGCCTCGGAGGTTGCGGAAGACGTCGCTGAACCGTTCTGTGAGATTGTCGAACATGGGAGCCCTATCTCGTAGAATTCACAACGGCGGCTGTTGTAGCAATGACGGCGGATAAGTCAACCGGCGGGCGTTCGTTGTGGGGAGGCGCGGAGGCACGGAGGCACGAAGGGGGCCGCTCCTTTACAGTCGCGGTCCTGAAATCGCCCGTTTAGGAAGCGGCCTTCGCTCTTGTCTTGGCGATGAGTCGGTCGATTTGTTCGGGCGGTTTTATGAAGTCGACGTGGCCGTCGAGGAAGTAGACGTTTCCGCCTTCGGCGCCGTGGCATTGGGGCTTCTCGTAGATGAGGACGGTGGTGCCGTCTGGCTGGGCGTCGCCGGTGTCGATGAGTACGTAGCACGCGTTGAGGTCGCCGACAGCCGCTCCGGAACTCGGGCAGTCGAAGAGGGTCAGGGGTACTGCTCCTGCGCTGACGAGTGTGGCGAAGTCGGGCGCGTACTGCCCGCCGTTTGCAGACGCATAGGACTCCAATCCGATTCCGATCTGTCGCATGTTCGCTGCGCAGACGACGCGTTTGGACAGTTCGCGCGCCCGGGAGAGTGAAGGGAGCAGGATACTCAGCATCAGAGGGAAGACGAGCAGCGCCGACAACAACGAAACGCCGCCGGTGCAGAGACCGCCGATGGCCATGCCGCGTCCGCCGTAGCAATTGGGTTCGCCGTTCGCCTTGACCAGTGCGATGATGCCCAGCGGAATGGCGGCGATCCCGAACGGGGGTAGGCAGGTGACCAAACCGAGAATGCCGAAGACGAGCGCGGCGGTGGCCAAGCCCTGTTTCAGCGGTCCGGTCGGGGCGGCAGAGGGTAGTTGGCCCGGGGTTGTGGGCGGCCCCGGTGGTGACATCGTGGCGGGGACGTCGACCACCGCCTGGCACGACGGGCACTGAACGGGGCTGGCTGGTTCTTCAATCGCGAACCGTTGTCCGCACGTCGGGCAGTTCATCAACGAAGCCATGAGGATCTCCAGCGGGTGACGACGCACTTGCCATGACAGTGTCACTTGGTCGTCGATTCTCCGCCGCAAGCTCACGGATTGCAATCCGCGGGTCCGGCTTGGTCTGCGACGGAGGATTGGAGTATAATCACCGCCGGTGCCCAGTGTCGAACGCTGCCGGAAACCGAACGGATGACCACGTCAGGATCCGTTCGCGCTGGACGCGGGTTTGCCGGCACCCGATGCGCTCTTTCTCGGTGGTTGCTACACGACACGAACGGAGATTAACGATGCGAAATCTCGCGGTCCTCCTTGGGTTGGGAACGCTGTTTGTCGGCGGCTGTGCGGTGACCAGACTGGATCTGGCAACCGATCCCGCACGGATGACGATCATCCAGCGACAACAGGTATCCCTGCCCGGTTCTCACGACACTCTGTGCGTTCACATCGAAGATATCACGGGTGGCCAAGTGCTTCTGTCGGTCCGCGCATCCACCGGCCGACCCGTTGTCGACACGATGTCGGTCGAACAAGGTGACATCGTCCCGTTTCCGGTGGGAGCTAGGGAGTACTACCTCAGGGTCATCGAGCTTCGGAATCTTCCTATCGGAGACGATTTCGGCGTGTTCGAGGTTTCAGCAAGCCGCGTTGCCAAGACGCAGTGATATGCACGGCACGGTCACCTCGGGTTCCGAGTAGCTGGAATAGGACGGGCGTGCGTGTTCGACGATCGTGGAGACATGCGGAAGCTGCGTCAACGGAATGGCCAGCGATTCCAACGCTTTTATCAGTCGATCGACGGCCTCCCGGTTGGTCACGCGTGATCCTCCAGGCGGCGGGCGAGGGCGAGGCGATCACGGAGCAGTTCCAGCACGCGGGCTTCGTCGGCCTCGGGATGCTGCACGCGGATGCCGGATTTCGTGAATTCACATGCCAGGTCGAAGAGTTCGATCCCCGCGAATACCTTCTCGCCGAGCGGCATGCGTCGGGCGCGGTGGACCTCCTCCGTGTAGAGCTCGTCTGCCGTCATGCGTCTGACGTCGTCGTTTTTCATATGCGCGGTTCGCTGCCGGGCTCCGCACGACTGCCCCGTGTCGGTCCGTGGCCGTCGTGCGTATACTTTTCGGCCATTATATGCCAAAGCGAACGGACATACACAACATTCTAATCATCGGTTCGGGGCCGGGTGTGACCATTCCTTGTGGCAGGGTGCCTCGGCCGCATTGGGTAGGGCGGGTTTTACCCGCCGCAATGGTGCAAGAAGGCGGGTGGAACCCGCCCTACCCTCGGCGTGCCACAATTGTTGGTCACACCCTTCGGGGCCTATCGTCATCGGGCAGGGGCGCGCGTATGATTGCTCCGGCACGCACGCATGCGCAATCGCTAACTGCGTTCGGATGGAATCGTCGTGGTTGGCTGTGCCTTGACCACCTTCTCAGGGTGCTCTTCTTGGACGCGTTGGATTCTCTCGAACAGCTTTCGAAGATCGCCGCCCAGCGATTTGTAGAGTTCGGCGCGGCGCCGGCGGACGTCTTCGATGAGCGGGTCGGATCCGGTCGTCTCTTGGAGTGTCATGGGGCGTCATCCTGCCAGAGCATTTCGGGAGTCACGATTTGCGGCGTTAAGAGTCCGAGTCGCCGGTTGATGACGGTCAAGTGGTCCAACTTGTTCGGATTGGCCAGGTGTCGAATGTTCCACGTCAACAGGAAACTGACCGCGTGAACGCACGCGACCGCCAAGTGCATCGCGTCGCCGTCCAGGTCGGCCGGCACCAACCTCTCCTCGACGTATCTGGCCGCGACGCCCAGAACCTCCTCATCGATGTCAAGCCGCGGCAGCACATCGACGAGTTCGATCGCGTCGTTCTGACCGGGCCAGTCGCCGGCACGGAGTTCGAGCACGACGCCGTCGGACGTCAGACATTCATAACGTGGAAGCTGTTTGGCCCACCAATCGCGTGTGGCGGCACGACGGTAGAGACTTCCGGGATCGGTGCGTGCTGTAACGTGCGCACTCGGCACCGTAGTCTCAATGTACACGCGTGCGGCCATGACGTTAGATTCTAATGCGGTTTCAAGGTCTGTCCAGCGAAGTCGCGGCTCGCCGGCCCTCGGCAAAGGTGGGTCGAGCGGCTAGGATTCCATCAGGATGCCGAAACGCACGGACATGCAGAACATTCTGATCATCGGCTCCGGGCCCATCGTCATCGGGCAGGGGTGCGAGTTCGATTACTCGGGGACGCAGGCGTGCAAGGCGCTGCGCGAAGAGGGCTATCGCGTCGTTCTACTGAACTCCAACCCGGCGACGATCATGACCGATCCCGAGTTGGCCGACCGGACGTACATCGAACCGATCACGCCGGAGTTCATCGCGAAGGTCCTTCACCAAGAGAAGAGACTCGGTCAGCCGATCGACGCACTGCTGCCGACGCTCGGGGGGCAGACGGGTTTGAACTGTGCGGTGCGCGTGGCGGAGCTAGGCATCCTCGATGAATACGGCGTCGAGATGATCGGGGCCGATCGCGAAGTGATCCATAGGGCAGAGGACCGCACCGAGTTCAAGCGCGCCATGGAGCGCATCGGGGCCGACGTACCGCGGTCGGAGATCGCCCACACGTGGGACGAGGCACGACGTGCCGTTGATCGCGTGCATCTCCCGTGCGTTATCCGGCCGGGGTACACCTTGGGCGGTGAGGGCGGCGGGTTCGCGCGGACGATGGAGGAATTCGAGACGATCGTCAACCGCGGGTTGGCGGCATCGCCGGTCGATGAGGTTCTGATCGAAGAGGACCTGTGCGGCTGGAAGGAGTTCGAGCTGGAGGTGATGCGCGACCGTGCGGACAACGTCGTCATCATCTGCTCGATTGAGAACTTCGACCCGATGGGTGTGCATACGGGCGATTCGATCACCGTCGCTCCGGCGCAGACGCTGACGGACAAAGAGTATCAGCGGATGCGCGACTCCGCGATCGCCATCATCCGGGAGATCGGCGTCGAGACGGGCGGAAGCAACATTCAGTTCGGGGTCGACCCGTGCACGGGCCGGCAGGTGGTGATCGAGATGAACCCGCGCGTGTCGCGTTCGAGCGCTCTGGCGTCAAAAGCGACCGGGTATCCCATCGCGAAGATCGCGGCCAAGCTGGCGGTCGGTTACACGCTGGACGAGATCCCCAACGACATCACGCAAAAGACGCCGGCGAGCTTCGAACCGACGATCGACTACTGCGTGGTCAAGATTCCGCGGTGGACTTTTGAGAAGTTCGCGGACGCCGACGAGACGTTGACCACGCAGATGAAATCCGTCGGCGAGGGGATGGCCATCGGGCGCACTTTCAAGGAGGCGTTTCAGAAAGCCATCCGCTCGATGGAGATCAAGCGATTCGGGTACGGTCTGGACGCAAATGACAAGTGGCTCGCGGCTCGGCGGCAATCGCGCGACAGTGTCGAACACGCATCGGGCGAGGCGCGATTCACCGCGACCAGCACCGAGGCGCCGC
The DNA here is from genome assembly GCA_029260255.1 of Phycisphaerae bacterium. Classification (GTDB taxonomy): domain Bacteria; phylum Planctomycetota; class Phycisphaerae; order UBA1845; family UBA1845; genus OFTM285. The sequence goes on along the minus strand of JAJDDR010000394.1, from coordinate 4,011 downwards.
CCGATACGCAGGAAGAGCACGCCGGTGAATGGCCCATTCCGGATGAGGTCTTGCGGGACAAGCTGACCAACCCTTGCCAGGGTCGACCCTATTACATCCGCTACGCGTTCAAGATGGATTGGACGGTTGAGAAGGTGCATGCACTGACCGGCATCGACCCGTGGTTCTTGGAGAACCTTCACGAGTTGGTCGAGTGTGAGAACGCACTGCTGGCGGGTGAGTATTCGGGGGAACTCAAGTCGGCGGGTTACAGCGACGTTCAGATCGCCGCCGGTCGCGGCGCGGTTGGAGCTCGCCCGGTCTACAAGCTGGTGGACACGTGTGCGGGTGAGTTTGAAGCTGAGACGCCGTACTACTACTCGTCGCATGAGGGTGGCATGATTCGGCTTGGGGACCCGGTTCCGTACGTCGACGACGAGATTCGGGTGGGGGACAAGGAGAAGGTCATCGTTCTGGGCGGTGGTCCGAATCGGATCGGGCAGGGGATCGAGTTCGACTACTGCTGCTGTCACGCGTCGTTCGCGGCGCGGGAGTCGGGCTTCGAGTCGGTCATGATCAACTCGAACCCCGAGACGGTCAGCACCGACTACGACACCAGCGACAAGCTCTTTTTCGAGCCGCTGACACACGAAGACGTTTTCAACATCTGCGATCGCTTGAACGGTGACGCCGGACAGGACGGGGGGCTGGTCAAGGGCGTGATCGTGCAATTCGGCGGGCAGACACCGCTGAATCTCGCGCAGGGGCTGAAGGATGCGGGAGTGCCAATCCTCGGCACTTCTCCGGAGTCCATTCACGAAGCCGAGGACCGCGAGGCGTTTCAGCAGATACTCCGTGAGTTGAGTCTGCTCCAGCCACCCAACGGCATCGCCTTCAATCTGGACGGGGCTGTCGAGGTGGCCGAGCGCGTCGGCTACCCCGTTCTGGTGCGTCCGTCCTACGTGCTGGGCGGGCGCGGCATGGAGAAATGCAACAACGAGGCGGACCTGACGGCGTACATGAGTGAGGCCGTCAAAGCCAGTGATCGCAACTACACCGGGCGGTGCGAACATCCGGTGCTGATCGACAAGTTTCTGATCGATGCGATCGAGGTCGACGTCGACGCGGTGGCGGATTTCGGCTCGCCGGGCGATCACACCGACCGCGACTGCATGATCTGCGGCGTCATGGAGCACATCGAGGAGGCCGGCGTTCACAGCGGGGACAGCACCAGTGTTCTGCCGCCGTATTCGCTCGGGGATCTCGTAGTCGAAGACATGAGACGTTCCACGCGGAAGCTGGCCGAGCGTCTGAACGTCTGCGGGTTGATGAACATCCAGTTCGCCGTGCTCAACCGGACGGTCTACGTTATCGAGGTCAACCCACGGGCGTCACGCACGGTCCCCTTCGTGTCCAAGGCTACCGGCGTTCCGTGGGCCCGCGTGGCGACGCGTGTGATGTTGGGCGAACCGCTGCGCGGTGTCGCGGACAGCTACGGTGCGGTGTGCGGTATGCGACCGGCGCATGTGTCGATCAAGGCGCCGGTGTTTCCGTTTACGAAGTTTCCCGGTGTCGACGTGATACTCGGTCCTGAGATGCGGAGCACGGGCGAGGTCATGGGCATCGACCGGTCGTTCGGGCGGGCGTTCGCCAAGGCTCAGATTGGGTGTGGGCTGTCGTTACCGACGGTGGGCAACGCGCTGGTCAGCGTGAACGACCCTGACAAGCCGCGCGTCGTGCCCATCGCGCGAGATCTTCGCGATATGGGGTTCAGCATCTACTCGACGACCGGAACGAAGAGGGTGTTGGAGCAGGCGGGCATCCGCGCGACGCTGGTGTCCAAATCGACCGAAACGGGCGCGCCGTTTCTCAAGGACCTGATTCTCGACGGGACGCTCGATCTGCTGGTCAACACGCCGATCCACACGGGCAGCGCGAGCGATGAGGGTCGCTGGCGCGCCGCCGCGACCATGCGCCGCGTGCCGCTGATCACGACCCTGGCCGGTGCCCGCGCCGCGGTGGAAGCAATCCGATCGATGAAGCAAGATGCCGAGGTCGGTCCGACGGGCGCGCTTGGTGTCCGGGCGTTGCAGGATTACATCACGCCTCCAAATGATTGATGGCAGCGGACGCCTATCAGAAGCGGTCGCCGGGGCGGACTTCGCGGACGACCTGGACGGCGCGGCTGTTGTTGTAGCGGCCGAGCTTGCAGGCGAACTTGGGTTCGCCGGCGACTTCCATGACCAGGTTGGACTTGGCCGGCTTGCCCGTCTGAATGATGTCGCCGGGTTGCAGCGCGACCAGATCCTGAACGGCAATGTCGGTCTCGGCGAGGACGGCGCGCAACGGGACGCGTGTGTGTTCGAGTTGTTCGGACAGCTCTTCCTTGCGCGACTCGGCGGTGGAGCGTCGTTTGTAGGCCAGCCAGCCCTGTGTCGCGAGTTTCCCCATCACCGGCTCGATGACGTTGAAGGGGATGCAGAAGCTCATGGTCCCGGATCGCTGGCCCATGCGAATCTCGAAGCCGATAACGACGACCACCTCGTTCGGGGCGACGATCTGCACGAGGTGGGGGTTGTTCTCGACCTCAGCGAGCGAGAAACACACTTCGACCAGGTTGGACCAGACTTCGGTGAGGTTTTCGAGGGCGCGGTCGGTGATGCGCCGGACCAGCCGCAACTCGATCATGGTGAGCGGGCGTTGCGGAATGAACGTCTCGGCATTCGATCCGCCGAGCAGGCGGTCAATGATCGGGTAGATGATGAGCGGGCTGATTTCGAGGCACATCTGACCTTCCAGCGGCTCGACGTTCAGCAGGTTGAAGTTGGTCGGGTTGGGCAGGGAGTGGATGAACTCGCTGTAGGTCAACTGCTCGGCGGTGGCGACGCGGACCTCGATGATCGTTCTGAGAAAGCCGGACAGTGACGCGCCAAAGTTCCTGGCGAACCCCTCATGGATGCTCTCGAGGGAGCGCATCTGGTCCTTACTGACACGCTCGGGGCGTTTGAAATCGTACATGGAGACGTCGCGGTGACGCTCGGGTTGGACGGGCATCGACGGCGCGCCGCCGCCTTCGCTGCCGGCGCCGGCCTCGACGGCTGACAGCAGCGCGTCGACTTCCGATTGATCGAGAACATCGGCCATAAAACTGCGGCTCCGGTACGCGCACGTCGGCGTTCGTGCTTATCGGACAGTCTCGTCCGTCAACTTGAGGACGCGGCTTTTCCGCTCACCCTCAGCCTACGATACCAGCACAGTTATCGGCAGAGCCGTCGCCAGCGGTCGAAGAAATCAGGGAACGTCTTGCGCACGCAGCCGGGGTCGTTGATGACGATACCGTCGGCGCCGAGCCCTGCGAGCGCGAAGCTCATGGCCATGCGATGGTCGTCGTAGGTGTTGACGGTGGCAGGTGCGATGTGGTCGGGGGGTGTGATGGTCAGTCCGTCTTCGCGCTCGTCGACGTGCGCCCCCATCGCACCGAGCTCATGCGCCAGAGCCGCGAGGCGGTCCGTCTCCTTGAGGCGCAAGTTGGCGATGTTCCGGATGATGGTCGGGCCGTCAGCGAACAGTGCGAGCACGGCCATCGTCTGTGCCATGTCCGGCATGTCGTTTAGGTCGACGTCCACTGCTCTGAGCGCCCGAAGGGTATCGGGCCTCTTGACCGTCAGTCGCCGCGGTTCGCGGGTGACGGTGCAGCCCATGTTTTCCAGCAAATCGACGAAACGCGCATCGCCCTGAATGCTGTCCGTTCCAAGCCCGTCGACTACTACGGTCCCTCCGGCGACGGCGGGCGCTGCCAGGAAGTAGGACGCATTGGAAGCGTCGGGCTCGATCTCATAGTCGAGCGGCCGGTAGGGTTGCGGCGCCGGAACGATGAACCGGGCGCCATCGGCTCGGAGGTCCGCGATGACGGTGGGTCCGAAGGCGCGCATGAGGTCGATCGTCATGGTGACGTATGGTTGGCTGACGAGCGGTCCGTTGACCTCGACCATGACGTCGTTGCCGGCCGCAGGCGCCGCCATCAGCAGCGCC
>JAJDDR010000393.1 GCA_029260255.1 Phycisphaerae bacterium | reverse complement strand
ATTGATGAGTCGATGGCAAAACGGGTGCCACTGGCGGCTTGTCCGCCAGTGTGATGAGCAGAAGCACTGGCAGCAAGCTGCCGGTGGCACCCATCAATACACGGTTGTCGGAGTACTAGGGTGTAAGTCCGATAGTCAAGGACGCTTGTCCTCGACGGACGGGTCACCCATCTACTCGATGCGTCACATCCGCATCGGACAGCGTTTTTGCGAGCTTGTTCGGAATCTCTGGGAAAGCGTTGACGTCTGCATGGTTCTGTTGCGGTCAAGGAGTCTTGAGATGCGCATCTTGCCCTCGTGTCTGGCTGTTGCTCTTCTTCTCGCGTTCTCTCCGTTCGTCGCGGTTGCTGACGCTGCGTGCGCGTGCGATCCCGACGTGGACGGGAACGGGGCGATCATGATTCAGGACTGGATCTGCATTCGCGATTGCATCGCGGGGAATTGCGCGTGCTGCGTCAATTCGTGCGACGTCAACTGTGACGGGGTGGTTGACCATCTGGACGCCGGGGTCGATCCCCTCGGTGACAACAGCGCTTGGCTGTGTCTGTTCCAGGGCGGTCCGTTTGCGGACTGCTGCCGCCCGCCCGTTGTTTCGACGGAGGAGCCCACAAGCCGTCCTCAGAAGCACAGTCTGGGGACAGCCGACCCGTAGTCGTTCGATTCCAGCGACAGGCGATCGCCTTTCAGTCGGCGAGGTCGAACGGCTCGCTGTCGAGGTCGAACGCGTCGTCCTCGATGTCGGGCCAGTCCATGGGGTCGTCGCCGACTGCGTCGATCAGGGAGATCGCGTCGTCCTCATCGCAGTCGGGGCGTGGGGCGTTTCCGCCGGCACTCGGATTGTAGATTTCGTCCAGGTCGACATCGATGTCGGCCATCCGTTCCCGTCGTATTGCCTTGGGCATGGCGTGAAGCTCCTTTACCAGATCGATACAGCCGTCCATTATGATCGGCAAAATGAGGCTCGGAGATTCTGTGGAAAACGGGCGGCCGGGTGGAACTCTGACTTGTGGAAATGGCGGTTCTGGGAGTCGTGGCGAGCTCAGCAACGGCGCGGCGGATCGGCTTGTCGGCCGCGATTTCACCGGTTGAAACCCGGTGCCACACCTTTTCTAGCCGTTGGCGGCGATCAACCTGCTGAGTCCGACGGCACCGCGGATGATGGCGCTGATCATCAGGAGCAGGAGGAGCGTCGGCACGGTCAGGCTGAGCATTCCCCAGCCCGATTCGACGATAGAGGCGAGTGAGTCCGACACCAATCCGAACGCCGTGGTCAGCGCGCCGAGCACCACGATCGCACCCAACGAACCCCGGACGTTTCCCGGAAAGGGCGCCATGCGTATGGCGAGGCACACCAGGAGGTAGGTGAAGAGCCAGAGCTGCCACGTTCCCGGCAGGGCCTCGGCGACGACGTTGACCAGAGCCTCCATCATGTCGACCTGGTCGCGAAGCAGCTGCCAGGATCCGGCGAGCGTGGTCGGGAGGATCGCTGTGGGGTATTTATCGCCGAGGGCGGCGACGATCTGCTGTCCGAAGAACCGCGCCGCGATCAGGATCGTCGCGGCGCAGGCGATGAGGGGCAGCATGCCGATGATCATCGGTCCGATGATGGGGATGCGCGGCTTGGGGTTTTGCGTGGTGCCGGGCTCTCCGGAATCGTCCTGGTAGAGTGCGGTGTTTGTCACGGTCGCGCCGGTGACGAGGAGGCCTAGAACGTGCCCCAACTGGGCGACCAATGTTCCCGGGAGAAGGACCACGTTGATCACGCGCGGTTTCACCATGCCGCTCCACAAGGCTCGCACGCCCCAGGCGGTGAGCACGATCACCAGGAGCCAGAAGGTCATCGCTACATACATCATTTCCGTTGTCTCCGATCATGGGGGAGGCGCCCGCACCTTCCGCGCTGTGTGCGGCGCACTCCATCACTATTATCGTACCGGGGGGGTGATTTGGATGAATGGCGAGGTGTCAAACTGGGGGAAGTATGTCGGTACGGCGGCACGCATGCCAAGCGCGTGCCGCCGTACCGGCTGAAATCCGAGGAACGGTGTTGTGCCGTTCGGTGTCCGCGCTACCGGCGTCTGCGGAGCGTGGCCAACAGCCCCGCCGCCAGCAGCGAAATCGTGGCGGGCTCGGGCACGGGCGGCGATCCTCCACCACCTCCGCCGCCGACTACGACCGGCGGAAGTGTGTCGTGCGGCTCGACGATGGACAGACTCAGCGGCGTCGCGTTGACGTCGAAGAATCCGGTTCCGAACCGGGCGAACCCCTCGGTAAGATCGCCGGCGGTCGTCGTGAGTTGGACGAGTACCTCTCCGACCAAGGCGGCGTCGTAGTGGGCGGTTCCGAGGAGGATGTCGACGCCGTCGAGTGCTCCTGAGAAGGCTAGGCCTGCTATTCCGTCACCGTCGGGGGTGCCGCGCACGCTGGTGAACGCGGGGCCTGTGTCGTAGCCGTTGTAGTCCAGTTCGTCGCCGGCGATCAGGTCGAATCCGAAGCCGACGAGCTGCGCGGACGTCGTGGCGTAGACTTCGACGTCGACAGCGTCGCCGGTTGTGTATGTGTTGGCGGGCGATTCCAGCCTCAGGTCGATGGTCTCGGCGTGAATCTGCGTTGCGAAGATTGCTCCCCCAGTCAACGCCGCGGCCAGCCAGGCGGTGGTTTGGGGTCTGGTTTGTTTTCTGGTCATGGTTACACTCGTTCCCTCTTTCCTCATTCTCTCGTTGCCTGGCGAGACGCGCGGTCTCGTCGTAGTCGTGGCTACTCGCGACCGCCGCCCGGCGCGAGTGTCAGGAAGATCTGGAAGTCGACGAGTGTCACGGACCCGTCACCATCCAGATCGGCAGGAGAGTTCTCCTCCTGGTCGCTGAAGTTTCCGAACTGGGTTCGGAAGACCTCGACATCGCTCTCGTCGATCAGTCCGTCGTCGTTCAAGTCGCCGGACTCTTGTTCGACGATTTCCTCGATCGGCTCGTCGATCGGTTCGTCGTCACCGAGTTCGCGGATCGGCTCTTCGACGATTGGATCGAGGACGTCGATCGAATCGTCCGGCAGAGACGCCTCCACGGGCGCGGCGAATTCCGCCTGTTCTGCGTCGTCGCGCGGCATGGGCAGCAGAAAACAACCGGTCGCGCTCAGCGCAACGCCACACCCGGTCAACAACATCAACGCGTTGAGGCACCCTCGGCGGGCATTCTTGTCGCTCATCTTTCCCTCCCCTCCTAACACCGGTCGCCACCGCAACGCTTGCGGTTCTTCCGGCGTTGGTCATGCGTCATGGTACGCAAACGCTTGAGCAAAATCCCGGGGAAAATGGGGGGAATTATGGGCGTATGGCTTCCTATTCGGACCCAGTTGACTCGTGGCGTGTGGGGGGCGTTCTTACCGGACGGCGATCGAAAAAGTTCCGCATGCGGGTCCTATAGTGTCACGGTGTGACCCTCATTCGGCGGCTGGCACCGTTCGCCCGAACATACGGCGCGTACATGGCCTGTACGCGTGTGGGGAGCGCGCCGAAGTCGCCGGGCGTCTCGCAGCGTAAGCGGTAGCGGATGGTGTGGACGCCGACGGGCAGGTAGTCGGCGAAGAGCGCGGTGTGGCGATCGCGGAACTCGGTGTGGGTGCAGAGTCCTCGATCGAAGGCGTACCCGCTGTGCTGATCGAGGGGTTCGCAGCCGGCGGGTTTGGGATCCTCGATGAGGATGTATTCGAAGGTGTTTCGGGCGTCGATCTCAAGTGTGACTTCGATGAGGTCGCCACTGCCTACGGCTTGGGCGTCTTCGATTTCGACGCGGTCGTAGTCGACGGCGCGGTAGGATTCGTCGGCGTACTTTCGCGTGCTTGCGTCCCAGACCTTGCGTGTGCGGTCGACCTCTTTGGGGATCAGGCGGGCGTAGCTTCTCTTGACGTGGACCTCGTGGCCTGCGGCGTCGATCGCGTCCTCTTTGGAGTAGAAATCGACGAACGCCGCGTAGTAGAGTTTGCCGTTGCCCTCTTTTTCGATGCGTATTTCGTGGGGACCGGGGGTGAGGTGTTGGGGTGCGAAGATCATGCGTGCGTCGAAGGTGAGGACGTTTTCCGGTGTGATGCGGAAGGAACGGCTGACGGTGTCGTCGTACGTCACGCGGACGGTCATGTCGACGTCGAGCTCGCGTGAGACGGTGAGATACTCCGCGAGCGCGTAGATCGCGTAGGCCGTCTCGCGGGTTGAGTGCCAGCGGGCGCCTTGGCGGTTTCGCACGAGCCAGTTGACGGCGCCGGCGATGTGCGAATGTTCGGGGCGAACGGCGAGCAGCGCCCGCAGCACCATGGCGGTCGACTCGGCACCGTTGTTGTACCAGCGATAGTAACCTTGCGCTTGGCCCCAGTGCGCGGTTTGGGTGGCGTCGTCGGTGCTGACGGTGTTTTCGAGGTTGTCGACGACGGTGTTGGCGCGGGCGGTGTCGTTTGCGGCGTGCAGGACGAGGGCGAGCATGGCTCTTGCGTAGTCGGTGAGTTCGTCGCGCGATTGGTAGGCTTCGTCGATCGCGCTGCCGACGTTCGTGTCGGCGAGGTGGGCTGGGGCGTCGACGCTCAGAGCGTAGAGCATCCAGACGCGCGTGTTGGGGTGTGGGCCGCACCTTGACAGTCGCGGTTCTGATTGATGGCGCAGTTGTCCGGCACGTGCGGGGTCGGTGATGGTTCGTTTGAGGTAGTCGGTTGCTCGGGCGAGTACGGCGGGGTCGACGCGCTGGCGGGCGTGCTTTGCTTCGGCGAGTCCGTAGGCGACGTAGGCGGTCATGTAGGGATCGGAGGCGCTGCCCTTCCACCAGCCCCAGCCGCCGTCGGCGTTCTGCATCTGGGTCAGGCGATCGAGGCCGGTGGCGACGATGTCGGCGAGGACGCTGTCGTCGAACACGGGGTTGGGCCGGCGGCTCGTTGACACTCGCGGTTCTGATTGGCGGCGTTTGAGGTCGGCGAGTTTGACGCCGAGGTTGTCGAGCGTTCGTCGCGTGACGACCGCGGGAAGGAATCGGCTCATGGTCTGCTCGGTGCAGCCGTAGGGGAAGTCGAGCAGGTACGGGATGGCGTCGAGCATGACGCCGACGATGGTGGGGTTCAGGTGGACTTCGAGGATTGGCGTTTCGCGGTTCATCCGTTGCGGCAGCGTGAAGCTCATGGTTTGCGCGTCGTCTGCGTCGTAGTCGCGCATGGTTCCGCTTTGGGCGATGAACTTCTGCGATCCGAAGGCGGTGACGGGAAGATCGACGGCGACGGCGTCGGCGGAGACGTCCGTTGCGACGGTGGCGGTGAGTGTCACGGTGCCGACACTGCCGGCCCATACTTCAAAGTCGATGGCCGCTTCCGAGTGTGCGGCGACGGGTACCTCGACGGCGTTAGGCTTGACGTAGTGCAGGACGTGATCGGCATGACTGGCCTGCCCAACGGTCAGCAGTCTCGGGGCGTCGAGCGTGACGCGCATGGTTTTGGCGGTGTCGAGGTCGTTTCGGGCGATGACGGTCAGCTTGCAGGCGTCGCGTTCGACGAGGAATCGCGGCGTGATCAGGCGCGCGATGACCTCCTTGCGGGTGATGAGCTCCTTGGACGCTTCGCCGACGCGCGTTTCGTCGTCGACGGCGATGGCGATCATGCGCCAGGTGGTGAGCGTATCGGGGAATTGCACGTCGACCGCGGCGCGTCCGTCGGTGCCGGTGTCCGAGTGACCGATCCAGACGACGGAATCGGGGAAGTCACGGCGGATCGTCGCGACGGCGAACTCGGGCGACTCACGGCTGCCGGATTCTGCCATCATCTTCGCCTGCGGTGCGGCTGCGGCATTCCCAATGCCGTCCATGGCGAAGGTCTTGCGTCCGACGCCTCGGGTTGCGAGGTCGAAACTCGATTGTGTGGCGACGGTGTGCGGTCTGGTTTGGCCGTAGAAGAACTCCTGGATGCGTTCGCGGAATTCGGGCTGAATGGCGTAGAGGGCGGCGTCGACCATCATGACGGCAAGTTCGGCGTCGGCGGGGCGCCCTTGGGAATCGGTCGCGGCGATGACGAAGCGGGCCTCGTCTTGCGGCGCGAACGTCGTCGCTTCCGCTTCGATGTCGAGGTCAAGAAACTGGGGCGTGGGCGGTACGACGATGGCCTGCATGTCCTGAAAGAGCGTGTAGTCGTGGACCATGGTCGCGGCGATGAAGAAGTTGGGCGTGTGCATGGTCTCTATTGGGATTTCCACGATGGCGACGCCGCCGCGCAGATCGACGAGCCGGTAGTCGAGCAGATCGTTGCTTTCGATGGTGAGCAGCACGCGGGCTTCGTCGAACCGGCTGTTGATGAGCACGCGGGCGGGCTCGCCGATTTGGTAGACGAACTTGTCGGGTACGATTTCGAGATCGCGATAGGCGTAGTGGGCGTAGCGTCCGCCGTTGCGTGCGATCCAGACGTCTCGCGATGCGGTGACCTCGAAGCCGGACTGGTGCTTGGCGGTGACGATGAACCGCAAGGGTCCTTCGGCGTCGGCGGTCCAGCGAAACTGTGTCACGCCGGTGGCATCGGCGGAGACGGGCTCATCGGCGACGACCTCGCCGGCGACGAGCGGCGGATCGGGCTTGTCGTCGCCGGTTTGTTTGTTCTTGATGAGGCGATGCACGCGAACGCGCCCGTTGAAGGCGACGGGTTCGGCGTTGGGCCCGTTGGCGCGGATGTCGATGTGTACGCGGTCTTGCGGCTGATAGAGGAAGCGCTGCGGTTCGAGTTGCAGGGAGAAGGGCGCCCGCGTCACGTTGACGCTTCCGCTGCCGGTGACCGTGCGGCGTGACGCGTCGGTGGCCTCGACGTCGATGATGTAGCGGAAGCCGTCGGCGTCTCCCGGATCTTGCGGGGTGATGCGCAGGAGGGCGACACCCTCGGCGTCGGCGGTCAGTTGTCCGCGGTCGACGAGTGCCTTGGGTTCGTACCATGGGATGCGGCAGAATCCGGGCATGCAACCGCCGGGTCGCTGGGCCCACCACGAGCCGAGTTGCTTGAAATACCAGGGATAGGGAATCGGGTAGATGACGGGCGGTCTGACCGGCGAACGGTGCACGGTGTAGCTGAGTGCCGCGCCCGCGACGGGCGAGCCGAAGTAGTAGCGCGTTTCGATCTTCACGTCGACGGGTTCACCGAAGGCGTGGCGCGTTTCCGGCGCGGAGACCGTGACCTCGAACTCGGGCTTGCGGTACTCCTCGACACGGAAGGTGCCGCCGCGTCCCGGGTAGACGTGCCGGCCGTCGATCTCGAAATTCATGCGGTAGACACCCAGCGAAGCGTCGGACGGCAGGGACAAGTCCCCCGATGCCGTTCCGTGTTCGTTGGTGTTGAGGGTGCGTTCCAGGACGAGTTGCCCCTTGGCGTCATGCACGGTCAGGTCGACGTTCTTGTTCGGCACGTTGTGGAGGTCGCCGGCGTCGTCGCGGCGGAGGATGCACTTGAAGTGTATTGTCTGATCGGGGCGGTAGATGGGTCGATCGGTGAACGCGTAGACGCGATGGTCGCCGCGACCACCCCAGAAGTACCAGGAGAAGTTCGCGTTGCAGACGGCGTAGTGGGGGCCGTCCTGGAGGAACAGCGCGACCCCGCCGCCGCGGCGTTTGCCGCTGCCGGCCGGCACGCGGAAGAAACCGTCGGCGTCCGTTGCGGCGTCGCGGTAGTCGTACTGGTCGCCCTGGAGGTGGCGCTGAATCAGGATCTTGGCGCCGGGCATGGGTTGGCCTGTATCGGCGTCGACCGACCAGGTGAGTGCGCTGCCGCTGGCGCCCTTGGAGACGGCGGCCAGTTTGGTGACGAGCGTCAGCGCCGCCGTTCGTACGGCGTTCGCGTGGGCAACGATCACGTAGGCGCCGGGTTCGGTGACCGGCAGAGACGTCGGGTGCAGTTCGTCGCCGCTGGACGAGTAGTTCTTGTGTTCGCGCGTGTCGGGGATTGACACGGTCCAGTCGGCGACGGGCGCTCCGCGCGGCGACCACTCCTGGAGCTTGTGCAGTTGGCCGATGGAGCGGATGAGACCGAACAGATCGACGCGGTAGGCGCTGAAGCGCACTTCGGCGACGTTGCGGGTTTCGTAATCGATTTTGGCGCGCTCGCCGGGTTTGGTGACGCCTTCGATACCGACGCGGATCAGGGGGGCGGTGATGTTCTCGATCGACTGTTCGGCACGGCGGGCGGTCTGGGAGCCGGGGTAGTTCCGTGTGACGAGTCGATACTGC